>JANOTJ010000145.1:0-2467 GCA_031416295.1 Chloroflexota bacterium | reverse complement strand
TGTTGACGACCTCGCTTGCATCGGCGTCGTCGAACCCGTTTTCTAGCGCGATCCGGCGCGCCGCCGCCCTGGCGTCGACCTCTGAAGTCAGCACGAAGCGAGCGCCAGCAAGGGCGGCTGCGTCGGCTGCGTTCTGCTGGTCCCTCCGCTCGACGAGCATCATCCCGACGTCGAAGGCGAGTGCCGCGATCGTCAGGAGCGCAACGAGCGCACCGGCGAACAGGACGAGGACCTGACCTCGTTCACGGGAAGCGCTAGTTGTTGACGACAAGGCTCGACTCCGCTGTGATGGTGATCGGGGGCAATGGGACCAGCGGGACCAAGCTGGTGTACGTGAATGCGGCGACGACGGTCACGGTCGAACCCCGGCCGTTGTCCGAGTACCACGTCGGCGTGACGGTGACGCCCGATCCAAGGACGCCGAACGCCGCGCTGCGCACGCGAGCTTTGACGTCCTCCCCAGTGGGATCGCACGACACGCTCCTCGGCGCTGGAGGGCCAGTCGGGCAGCCGAGGGCGTTGGCACCGTTGACGATCGCGTATCGCGCACCCTCGCGCGTCGCATTGTTCAGCGTCTCGTAATAGAACATGAAGCGCCCGGCTTCGACGATGCTGAACAGGAGCAGGAAGAACACCGGGGCGATGAGTGCGAACTCGACGACCGCCTGGCCGCGCCTGCGCACGGGATCGGCGCGCCGGACGGAGGGTGATGTTCCGATCATGGGGTCGGGGGTGCGAGGCCGATGTCGGTCATCGCAAACGTGCTGTTGCGCTGGATCGTGATCGTCGATGGAAAGCCGATCTGCACACCGAGAAACTCGATGTTGAGCGGCGCGAGCATGCGGAACAAGTGGGTCAGCGTGACCGTGACCGTACACGGCTGCAGGCGGGTCGGGATCTCGCACCCCGCTGCCGGGTCGACCGGGCCACACAGTCCGCCCTGGGTCGGAGTCATGCAGTAGTCGAAACTCGGGTTGGTGCAGCCGGTACTCGGATCGCCGTCCGGATCCACGTAGTCGGGGAGGTCGCTCGATGCGACACACGCCCGCTTCCGCATCTCTACCACGGTGCCGTCCATCGGCGCCCCAGCCTGCCACTTGCCAGCGCCCAGTGTCGTTCCGTAGTCCGCCGCTTCCCGTGCGGCCGATTCGATACTCATCATCGTCGTGTAGATCCTCGCGAAGTCCAATGTCGCGAGGAGCACGATCACCATGATGGGGAACACGAGCGCGAACTCGACCACGGACTGACCGCGCCCGTCAGTTCGGGCGCGTCCGAACGCACGGTCGAGGCAGCGTCGCAGCATGGACAATACGGGCTCCGATCAACCAACGAATACCGTCCGCCCCCGGTCGGCTCTCTCGGTCTGGCTCGGTATCGTCCCAGAATGACCTTTCGAACTACCTTGCGTCTAGTACGAAAGACCTATCGTTAGTTAACCATCGGTGCGGAGGCGCACCGTCAACCCCACCCAGATCGCTCCCGTCGGAGCCCGCTGCCCACCGGACCCGTCAGTCGGGCTGGTCCGAAGGGGATCCGGTTCCGCTTCCGGTTCCGGAACCGGACGAGCCGTCCGGTGTCTCGGTCGGTTGCGGCGTGCCGGTCGGTTCCGGCGTGTCGGTCGGCCTGGGCGTCTCGGTCGGCCTGGGCGTCCTGTGCTCGTCGTTGGTAGCCGTCGGTCGTGGGCTGGAGGTCGCGTCCGGCGACGATCCTCCGGAACTTCCCGTCGACCCGGGCGTCTCGCTCGGCTCGTCGCTCGGACCTCCCGACGGGGAAGGTGACGGCTCAACGGACGGCGCGACGGACGGCGATGGGCTCGGAAGGTCGGGCGTCGGCGCCGGCTCGGGTGCCGTCGTCGGCGCGGGCGACGTCAGCTGCGTCGGTGTCGGGGACGGCGAGGCATCGGGGGCCAGGAGGTTGAACAGGCCGACCGAGGCCGCCGTGCCCAGGGCGCCCAGGGCCACGACCGTGACAGCCAGCAGGGCGAAGGCCTGCGCCCGGATCACCAGCGGACGGCCGCCGGCCCACGCGACGTGCCAGGCGTCGGCAACGATCGCCGCGATCGAGCGGCGCCCTGGTCCGGCGATCGCCCCACGAGGGGCAGGCTCGCTCGCGATGGCGGCCATGATCCGATCCTCGAACCCGCTCGAGGGCATCGGTGTCTCGGCCCGAGCGAAGGTCTCGAGGTCGCGCGCCATCGCGAGGGCGTCGGCAGCCTCGGCGTCGGAAAGACTCGGGCCGTCGGCAGCCCCAAGCTCTGCCGGATCGAACCGCCGCCCCAGCTGATCGCTCATCGGTCCGCTCCGGTCGTCATCTGCTCACGGAGTTTCGCCAGGCCGCGGCGCAGGTGGGTCTTGACCGTGCCGAGCGGTCGATCCGTCTGGCGAGCGATCTCGTCGAGGGACGCCTCGGCGAAGAAGCGCAGTGCGACCACCTCGCGGTATGGCTCGGGCAGGGCCGTGACGGC
>JANOTJ010000144.1:0-5980 GCA_031416295.1 Chloroflexota bacterium | reverse complement strand
CGAGCCCGGATCGACGAGTACGCCGGGCAGCGGGTCCTGCTTGAGCACGGTCCCGACCGGCTGATCCGATGTCTCGGTCGTGGACACGAGGGTGATGCCAAGGCCGTCCGCCTCGCGCGTCGCGTCCTGGAGCGTCCGTCCGACGAAGTTCGGCACGGTCACGTCGGTCACCGGGGGTGGGGTCGACGGACCGGTGAGCAGCTGCACGACGAGGAAGGCGATGGCCGCCAGGAGCATGAGGGCCAGCGCGCCGGCGATCCAGACCGCTGGGCTGGTACTGGAGCGCTCGTCGTCCGCGACCTCCTGGTCGCGCGGCGAGACCCGGCGAGCCGGGATGGGCCGAGCGACGCGCGCCGCCGCTGGCTCCCGGTCACTATCCGCGTCGTCGGGACCGTAGCCGGCGTAGGCATCGACCGGATACGAGACGACGGTCGGGTTGGAACGGGCCACGCCGGAACTCGCGGACGGCACGGGCGGCGTCGGCCCAGGCACCGGAACGGGGATCGGGCCGGCCGGCGCGGCAGCGCCGCGGGCGGACTCCAGGGCCTCGGCGAGGGTGGCGGCGGAGGCGAACCGGTCCTCCGGAGCCGTCGCGAGCGCGGTCCGGGTGACGGCCGCGATATCGACCGGTAGCGCTGGCCGGACGGTCGCGGGATCCGGCACGGGCCCGGTCAGACGGGCGAGGGCCACGGACGCGGCCGTATCGCCGATCCAGGGCCGAACGCCGGTGAGCATCTCGTACAGGACGATGCCCAGCGAGTAGATGTCCGACGACGAGGTCGCCGACTCGCCGCGCGCCTGTTCCGGACTGAAATAGTGGACGCTGCCGAGGGTCGTGCCGGGCAACGTGACGTGCGCCTCGGCGATGGCCCGGGCGATGCCGAAGTCCACGACCTTGACCCGCCCGTCCCGGCCGATGAGCACGTTCCCGGGCTTGACGTCGCGATGGACGAGGCCACGCTCGTGGGCGGCTTGCAGCGCTCGCGCGACGGATGCTCCGATGCGCGCGGCCTGGCCCGGTGGCAGCGCCCCGTTGCGCCGCAGGATCGTGGCCAGGTCCTCACCGTCCACGTACTCCATGACGATGAACGGGCCTGACGGGTCCTCGCCGTAGTCGTAGACCGTGACCACGTTTGGGTGGCTCAGCGACGCGGCACTGTGCGCCTCCTGGCGAAAGCGCGACGAGAAGTCGGGGTCGCGCAGGTACTCCGGGCGGAGCAGCTTGAGCGCGACCTCACGGCCAAGGCCCGTGTCCATGGCGCGATAGATCGTGGCCATCCCGCCCTGGCCGAGCAGCTCGACCAGCTGGTAGCGCCCGCCAAGGATCGTCCCGAGTTCCGCCAACCAAGCCCCTCACAGTGTGTCGTCGCGCCGTATTCGTCGCGGCGCGTCCCTGGCCGCATCGTACCGCATGAGCCCGGGTCCGCCCATCGGTCAGCGCCCGACCTCGATCGTAAGGGTCAGAGCTCCAGGCTTGCCAGGTAGGCCCGGAACTCGGTCCCAAGGTCAGGTCGCTGGAGGGCGAGTTCCACGGACGCCTTCAACCAGCCCATCGTGGTGCCCGCGTCATAGCGGATCCCCTCGAATTCGTAGCCGTAGACCTCCTGCTCCTCCATGAGCGCCTGGATCGCATCGGTCAACTGGATCTCGCCGCCCGCTCCGCGCTGGGTCTGTTCGAGCTTGTCGAAGATCTTGGGCGTGAGCACGTAGCGACCGATGATCGCGAGGTTGGATGGGGCGTCCTCGGGAGCCGGCTTCTCGACCAGGCGGGTGACCCGGTGCAGGCGTCCATGATCGAGCGGGTCGTCCGTCGGCTGCGACTCGATGACCCCGTAGCGGCTGGTCTGGTCGTGGGGGACCTCCATGACCGCGACGACCGAAGCGTGGGTCTGGTGGTAGGCGTGGATGAGCTGGCCGATGACCGGCCGCGCGCCGACGCACACGTCGTCGGGCAGGATGACCGCGAATGGTTCGTGGCCGATGAGGTCCTTGGCCATGAGCACCGCGTGCCCGAGGCCCAACTGCTCCTTCTGGCGGACGTACGCGACCTGGGCGAGATCGCTGATGGCCCGGACCTGCCGGAGCATCTCGATGTCGCCCTTCTCCTCGAGCAGGTGCTCCAGTTCGTAGGACAGATCGAAGTGGTCCTCGATCGCCCGCTTCTGGCTGGAGGTGACGATGATGACCTGCTCGATGCCCGCCGCGACCGCCTCTTCGACCGCGTACTGGATGATCGGCTTGTCCACCAGGGGCAGCATCTCCTTGGGCTGCGCCTTGGTCGCCGGAAGGAAGCGGGTCCCCCAGCCGGCGGCCGGGAACACGGCTTTTCGAACGCGCATCGAACCTCGCGGGAAGGTGTCTCAAGAGACGGAAATGGGTCGGGGGGTCGGCGCGAAGTCTACCACCGACCCCCGATTCACCCGCCCGGCAGGGTCATCTGGCGGCGGTCGGCAACGACGCGACGAAGCGCCGCACGGCGCCATTGAACGCCGCCGGCCGATCGAGGTTCGAGAGATGCGCCGCGCCCGCGATGCGGACCCTGCTGGCAGAGACGGCCACGGCGGCGAAGGCCGGGGCGCCAAGCCGGAAGAATGGGTCCCAGGCGCCGTTGACGATGAGCGTGGGGCCCGGGTAGGCGGCCAGGCGCGGGGCGAACCGTTGCCCATCGAGGGCGCGCAGTGCCTGCACGCCACCGACCGCGTGGAACCCGCCAGCGATGAGCGGCTCCGCGATCGCCGGCGGATAGCGACGCCGGAAATACCACGCGTTCAGGGACGCCTGGACGGCCGGGTCCACGGAGGTCATGAGCGCCGAGAACACGCGCAGTGGGAGGGTCAGGAGGCCCGTCGGCTCGGCGCTCGCTCCGGCGAGGACGAGACCGCGGACGAGCTCCGGCCGCCGCGCCGCGAGGTCCATGGCCACGAACCCGCCGAGTGACAGGCCCACGACCACCGCCGCGCCGCCGACCTCCTCGGTGATCAGCGTGGCGATCCCGTCGGCCGCTCCGGCAAGCGTGAACGGCTCGTCGGCGCGCGTGCCGTGGCCGGGCAGGTCGGGCGTGATGACCCGGTACGTGTCGCCAAGCCCGGCTCGCTGCGCCACCCAGGCCGCACCGGTCAGGCGCGTCCCGTGGATGAAGACGATGGCCGGTCGCAGATCCCGGACCGGGTCCACGCTCACGATCCCCCGCCGCGTCCGTGCAGAGCTCACGGATGACCCGTCGTCGACGCTCCGCGCGCGGTCCGTTGGAGGACCGTGGCCGCCAGGAGAATGGCGGCCGCGCCGACGAGCTGGATGGGTCGCAGCGTCTCGGCCAGCAACCACGCCGCGAGGACCACGCCGACCACTGGCTCGAAGAGCATCAGGATGCCCGCGCGCATCCCGCCGATGGCCCGGATCCCGGACAGGAACCCGAGCGACGGGATTGCCGCCGCGAAGATCCCGGTGAAGGCCAGGAGCGGCAGGACGCCGGGCTCCCGGAGTGGCAGCGACAGGGCGCCGGGGGCGCCGACCGAGGCCGCCAGCACGGTCGAACAGATGATGGTCACGAGCATGACGACCGCGATCGCCTGCTCGACCGGCAGCTCGCGATACCCGTCGCGACTGACCAGCACGAAGACGGTCTGGCTGACCGCGGCGCCGAAGGCCAGGCCGAGGCCGAGCGCATCGAGGCGGATGCCGGCGGCGGCATCGAGCTGGGACGCGACGACGAGCAGCATCCCGCCGACGGCCAGCGCCAGGGCGACCGCCCGAGACCGATCCAGGCGCTCTCGACCGAGGGCCACGGCCGCCGCGGCCACGAGCGCCGGATAGGTGTAGAACCCGAGTAACGCCAGGGCCACGGTGATCCGGTCGAAGGCCATGAACATGGCCAGGTTGAGGGTGAAACCGGCGAGGGCGGCCACGAGCAGGCTGACCCGGCCCCGCCTGGAGAGCCGCCAGGGACGGACGAAGGCGATACCCGAGCGATGGACTCGCCAGGCGGCGAACAGGGCCAGCCCCGCCAGACCGAACCCGGCGCGCCAGGCGACGAACGACAAGGGTTCCATGCCGGCCGCATAGGCGAATCGGGCCAGCGGTCCGAGCATCCCGAACAGGGCCGCGGAGCCAAGCACGATGGCGATGCCCAGCGATGCCGAGTGCACGGGCGCGGGCGTGGGTGCGGCCGCGTTGCGCATCGAGCGGGGGGTCACGGTCGAGGCGGACATGCTCGGCCATGGTAGGCCGGGTCGTCAGGCGACGCCGGCGCCCCCGGCCGCGCCGTCCCCGGCGCGTGGCGCGCGCTCGTTCTCGACCGCGATCGCGCTGGCGGCCGCGGATTCGCGACGGCGCCCGGACAGGCGGATCGACGTGAACGGGATACGGATCTCACGGAAGATCTCGATGGACACGAGGAATCCCGCGTACAGGAACACCACGCCGAGGAATTTGCCGAGCTGGAACAGTTCGGTGGATCCGAATCGGTTGAGCGAATCGGTGATGGCCGGGATGAACGCGCCGATCGCGATCAGGATGGTCGCCGGCACTCGACTGTGGATGGTCCCGTCCAGGAGCGCCCGGATCGCACCTGGCGTCGAGGCGACAAGGTTGACCAGGATCGCCACCGGCGCGATGAACAGGTTGAACAGGAACTCGTCGCCGGGCTGATTCGGATCCAGCGAGTACCCAAGGACCCGTCGCTTGGGCATGAACACGTAGGTGCTGAACACGGCGCCCAGGATCAGCGCGAAGGCGCCGGTGATGTTCATGAACGGCGTGAGCAGGCGCAGCGTGCCCGGGAACAGGTCCCCCACGGGCATCCCGGTGGCGGGCGCCAGCGCGTACCCAGGCGGCGCGATGGTGACGGTCGCCATCAGGAACGCGGACAGGACGGTCGTTCCGACCACGGCCCCCGCGGCCATGAGCGGCCAGCGCTCGTTCTGGAAGTACGTCTCGACCGCGACCGCGAAGGCCAGCACGAGGGCCGCGACGAGGTACAGGATCGGTGCCGATCCGGCACCGGGATAGTCGTTGCTGCGCTGGGTCAGCAAGGTGAAGACGCCCGCCAGCAGGAGACACAGCGCAAAGGTGTACCCAAAGCGCGTTCGGCCCAGCAGGAACGCCGTCCCGAGGCCCAGCCAGCCGGCCGTCCAGGTCGCGCCCGTGAGGTACCAGATCCGATACAGCGCCTCGTTCCAGCCGTTCAGGCCGGCGATGGCTTCGGCGCCGGCCGCGACGCCATAGAAGAGCATGCCGAGGCCCCAGATGAGCTGGAATCCAGCGCGCCGAGCGCGCCACTGATCGAAGAGGGCGAGGCTGAACAGGAGGGCCAGGATGGCGGTCGCCGCGGGCAGGATGCCCAGCATATCAAGGCTCACCCGCCGGCTCCCTGGTGCGTGGCGATGAACCGGAGAAGCAGTCGATCGAGGAGCGACGACGCATCTCCGTAGAGCACGGCCAGGCGGGTCGGGTCGAGCGAGCGACGACGACCGAGACCGGCGATCTCGGCCAGGAACGGGCCGCGCGCCGCGACGAACATGGCCACGGCCTCGGTCAGGCTGCGCTGCGCGGACGACAGGCGATCGGCCTGGTCGTCCACGATCCCGATCGCGGTCGCCTCGGCGGCCGCGCGTGCCTGAAGGTTTGCCGGGTCCATGTCCAGGTACACGACGAGCGCCTCGATGAGGCGTTGGCCGTCTCGGCGATAGGCCGCCCGGTCATCTGCCCCGTGCTCAGCCCCGACGGACGTGCCGCGCGCGGTCGCGTAGTGGGCGCGGTAGGCGCGGCGCATCCGGGCGGGCGTCGCGCCCATGCTGGCCAGGGGTGCCGGCCGCCCGACAGAACGCCGTTCCCGGGCGAGTCGATCGAGGACGTTCCGATCGAAGCGCCGATGCCCGCCCGGCGTCGTCCACGCGTCCACCCGTCCCTCGTCGGCCCAGCGGCGCAGGGTGTCTGGATCGACGCCGACCAGCCGAGCGGCCGGACCCAGCGACAGCCAGCG
>JANOTJ010000143.1:0-6584 GCA_031416295.1 Chloroflexota bacterium | reverse complement strand
GGGATCTTGATGGCCAGCAGCTGGCCGCCCTCCCGTTCGTAGACGACACCGTTGCCCGCGACCGATTCGAGGGTCAGCGAGCCCGCCTGGACGTCCACGAGGAACCAGCCCGGGCCGAAGGCCGCCGAGGCGTCCACGATCCCGCTCGATTCCCAGGCACCGGCGATGGCCGGTCCAGCCGCATCGACGTCGTAGCCGGGCGTCTCATCGAGTGACTGGTTGACCTTGGCGATCTGGGTGAGGGCCTGCGTCTCGAACGCGTAGTGCCAGATCCGCGCCGTCGATCCGGTCGGGCCGTCGGCGACCTGGTTGTGGTTTCCCGGGTCCTCCTGGATCAGGATCCCGTTGACCGTGGTCTCGATGTTGTCGGGCTGGTGGATGACGCTCCGGTTGTTGTACCCGCCGATATCGCCGTCGATGAGGATGGACAGGCTGTCCACCTGGCGCGGGTCGGAGGTATCCAGAACCATCTTGAAGATCCGGCCGTTCGGGTACAGGCCGCGGGTGCTGCTCGAGCCGCGCGCGAGGCGCCCGGTCGTGGCATTCGCGATGGCCCGGGGCTCGCCGGTGTCCGCGAAGTACACGATGTTCGGGTTCGTGCGGTCGTAGGCGATGTCTTCGACCCGGATGAACTGGAAGACGTTGTTCGCGTTGGACCAGTTCTCGAGCGCAGTCTGGGCCGTCGTCGGCGTGGCCGCGCCGGTGGCGATCGCCTTGGGCACCTGGATGAACTGGCCGGACACCGACGCCGCGCCGGACAGGTCGCCGTAGTCGTTGATCGTCGGGACATCCGAAACGAACGCCCACAGCTCGCCCTCGTCGTTCCAGACCGCGTCCGTGTCCGCGGCGATGTAGGAGTACAGCTGCGAGGACGGTGCGTTGAAGGTGTCGTCGCCGGACAGGACGACGAGCTCGTCATAGCCCGGGATGGCGACGCTGTTCTCGTGGTTGTGGCGACCCATGCCATAGATCGGGCGATGCTCACCGGTCTGGATATCCAGCGCGACCACGACCCCGGCCTGCTCGGCGTTGGAGCCGTTGGCGGGCGTCGCCGGCCAGGCGATACCGGTCCGGTTCACGATGTCCGTCGCTTCCTCGTTGGTGAACAGGATCTCGCGATCGAAGCCCTGCGCGGGTCCGGCCAGGAAGTTCGAACAGAAGCGCTGGTAGTTCGAGTCGGAGGTGATGACGTACTCGGCGTTGAGCACGCCCTTGGACTTCTGGTTGAGCGCGATGCGGCTGACCTGCGAATTGTTGAAGTCGGAGATGATCCCAGGGAAGGGCACGAGCGACGTCTCGTGGTTGACGTACAGGTCGACTCGACCCTTGCCACGCGTCCGGATACTGATGCCGTCCGGGAGCGAATCGAAGACGTAACCGTCGTCGCCGACCGCCTCACCGACCGTCAGCAGCGGCACGATCTCGACGCCGGCGGCGATCGCATCGATCATGGCGGGCCTGGCCGTCATCGAGCCGCCGTTTGCGGCGGTGGCCGGCAACACGCCGACGGCCAGCACGGCGACGACGCCGAGCGCGAACGCCTGGGTCCGGCGACGGCCGGACGCGGAACGGGGAACCTGCATCGGGACCTCCTGGGGCATTGCGGAGTGATGCGCTGTGGTGGCTATGGTCCCCCACCCTGCGATGAACGGCAAGGGAACGCCGATATCGCCGCCGACGCGGCGGTGCGTCCCGGCACCAGGCGATCTCTGTGTCCACCGCCGACCGGCCGGGGTCAGACCGGGGTGGCCACCCAGGTCGGGAGCTCTCGGGCGAGCGTGGCCAGCGGCAGCGACCCGTGGCCCAGGACCTGGTCGTGGAACTCGCGCAGGTCGAAGCGCGAGCCGTCACGGGCCGAGATCTCGCGGCGGAGCGACTCGATCTGGCGCTGGCCGAGCTTGTAGGTCAGGGCCTGTCCGGGCCAGCAGATGTAGCGGTCGGTCTCGATGACCGCGTCCGTCTCGGACAATCCTGCGGCGAGCAGGAAGTCGATCGAGCGCTGGCGCTCCCAGCGCAGGGCATGCAGGCCCGTATCGACGACGAGACGCGCCGCGCGCCAGGCCTGCGCATCGAGCATGCCGAAACGCTCGCCCTCGGATCGATACAGGCCCATCTCGTCGGCGAGGCGCTCGCTGTACAGGCCCCAGCCTTCGACGTAGGCACCGCCGACCATGCGCGAGCCGAGGCGCCGGAATCTGTTGAGGTCCTGGTTCTCCATCTCCAGGGTGATCTGGAAATGGTGGCCGGGGGCGGCCTCGTGATAGGTCGTGGAGGCGAGCTTGGTGTACTTGCGGGCGTGCAGGTCGTAGCCGTTGGCGTAGTAGATGCCGTCGCGCTGCCCGTCGCCGGAGGGCGGGTAGTAATAGGCGAAGGGCGCATCCTTCTCCTTGTACTCCTCGACCGGGCGCACCTCGCAGCCAGCGACTGGCAGCCGACCGAAGTACTGCGGAGCGACCGCCATCGCGCGTTCGATGTCCTCGGTGGCGCGCGCGACGAGCGCCTCCTTCGAAGTCGGCGTGTTCGCCGGGTCGTCGAGCAGGGTCGCTCGATAGGCGACGATGTCGTCGCCGAAGCCCGCCGCGCGGGCGATCACCCGTCGCTCCTCGTCGATCGTCTCGAGGTCGTCAAGGCCGATCTGGTGGATCGTCTGGGGATCCGTATCGAGCGTGGTCCAGCTGCGGATCGCCGTCCGGTACAGCTCCTCGCCGTTGGGCGCGGACCACAGGCCGGGTTCCTCGCGGCTGGCGTAGCGGTACTCCCCGCGGAGGGTCCCAAGGAACGCGATATCGGCGGGATAGATGACGTCGCGGACGATCTCGCGGACGCGCTCGCGGTCGGCTGCGGAGGCGCCGATCAGGCTGCCCGGGATGATCGCGTCGTCGATGGAGATGGCGAGCATGCGCTCGAGCTGGGCGATCGTCCGCTCGGTCACGATGGCCGGGGCGGTAAGACCGGAGCCGAGCCCTTCGCGCAGGACGTCGACGTTCGCGGCCATGAACGCCGGGTAGGCATGGAGGCGGCCGATGAATGCCTCCAGGCGTTCGGGCGTGTCGACCGGCTGGAACTGGGTCATCTGGGGCATCAGCTGCTGGGGGCCCTGCATCTGGTCCACGACGCGCAGCTGATGCAGGCCCTGATCGTCCTCCTCCATCGACAGCTCGGCGATGACCTTGAGCATGTCCCGGGTGATGCGATCCTCGGTGGACAGCCCGTCCACGGGGATGGCCGCGGCTTGCGCAGCCGTTCGCTCCATCACGGCCCGCGTCTTCGCTCGTCCGTCGGACGAGGGATCCTCCAGGCGGTCGGAGAAGCGGTCGTCGCCGTAGAACGTGGCGAGCGTCGGGTTGAGCTCCAGGATCGACTCCCAGAATCGATCGGCGAGCTCGTTGACGGCCGCGCCCGGGTCGAGGGCCAAGTCGGTCGCGGGGTCGGTCGTGTGGTCGGTCATGGGCTGCAAGCCTCCGGCTTCGAGCGGCGGATCGGGCGCTCGAACATGGTCGCCTAGGGTAGCGTGGCCCCGCCGCCGGTGCCGAACAACGGCATCTGCTCGCCACCGCGCTCGGCCAAGGGATCCAGACCCAGGAGCGGCTCCAGGGCGGCGAGATCCGGCGTGTCGGCGGCCAGGAACGTGCGCAGGTGATCCCACTTGATGACGTTCCAGGCCCCGCCCTCCAGGGCCGCTCGGAGCAGCGGTGAGCGCTCCAGCTTGTGGCGGACGAGATCCGTGCGCTCCGGGGCGATGGCCAGGAAGCGGATGAGCCGCTCGTCGTCGCCGATCCGGGCATGCCGGCGCAGCAGGGTCTCGCCGAGGATCGCCGTCCACTCGACCTCGAACAGGAATGCGAGCTTGCCCCGCACGTACCAGATGACGTCGACCTCGGCGAGGTCGTTGACGGCGCGCGCGATGCTGCCCAGATACGGGTGCATCTCGCGCTCATCGAGCAGGTCGCCGAGCGTGCCCCGACCCGGGCCGTGACGTCGGGCCTGTTCGCGGGTCCCGATCCAGACCCGCATCCCGAGTCGGTGGCCGGTCTCCACGAGGCCTGCGATGAGCGCGGCGTGCTCCTGGCTGCGCTGCAGCAGGTCGTCGCCGGTCACGAGCCGATCGGGTGTGCTGGCGCGGCTCCGATAGCTTTCGAGGCAGGCCCGGACAAGCGTCTCGTCGGGCAGGTCGTGGCCCGTGTACAGCGACGCGATGCGCTCGAAGAACGCGGTCTCGGACATCGGCCCGCCCGTGGACAGCAGGCTGAACACGGACCACTCGACGCGGTCGGCGAGGGGCGGCGCGGCGGCCTCGCGGTCGGCCTGGTCGGCAAGCCACCAGCGCCCGGGCTCGATCTCGGTCAGGCGCCGCTGGGTCGGCCGCGCGAACTCGTCGCGGATGAGGCGCACCAGACGGTCCACGGGATCCGGGCGCGGCTCGCGGACGGTCGTCGCAAGGGGCGCGTGCGTGGCGATGTCGGAACCACCGGCGCGCGCGGCGGGTGCCGGCTCCGCCCGATGGTCCGCTGCACTCCCCGCGGCGTCGGGCGGGCGGTCGTGGGCATCGGCGCTGGGTCCAGCTTCCCCGTCGCCGGGCGTGGACCCCGCGGCCAGCCGACGGAGCTGTCCGGACCGGTCGAGCGCCACCAGGACCTCGCCCATCAAGCGCTCGAAACGGGCCGGCTCGCCGCGGGCGCGGAGCGTCTCGGCGGCCGCCTCGCTGACCACGCGGGCGGCCTCGTTCTCCGAGAAGGGCCGGCGGTCGAACCGTTCCGGGGGCGCGAACAACCCGGGGCCCGGCACGAGGTCAGGGTCGCCGGGTCCGCCAGCGACGGCCGGCAGTCCGACGTTGGCGCGGGTCCTCGGGCCCGGCGGCAGGGCCGCTCCGGGGGGCACGAACTCGACCACGCCGGGAGCGTTGTCACCGGGCTCCGCGAGCCGCGCGGCGACCAGGCGGAAGCCGGCCGAGGCCGCCCCGATCACGACCGCTGCGACGGCCTCCGGACCGCCGTCCACGAACTGCACGACCCGGCCATCGCGGGCCATGGCGGGCTCCACGGCGCGCAGCGACCGACCGATGGACACCGCCTGCCAGGACCACGGCGTTCGCAGCGAGGTGCCCGCCAGGGCGTCGATCGGGAGCAGGCCGGCGGCCTCCCGGCCGAGGGTCCAGGCCGTGCCGTGATACGCCGCGGCCAGCCGATCCATGTCGGGCCGAAGCGGCGGCTGGCCCAGGACCAGCCGGATCCGCGGGTCGGCGGCGGCTCCACGGTCACGCTCGGCACCGGTGGCCGTGGAGCCGGCACTCAGGGCCCGGATCGCCGACGGACTGGCCACCGCGAGGACGGCCGTCGCGGTCCCCTCCCCGAGCGCTCGAAGGTCCTCGCCGAGACGGGCCTGGATCGGTCCCAGGGCGCCCCCCTCCAGGCGCTGAACGAAGCCGCGTACGAGCCGGAACCCATCCTCGAAGGCGTGCCACGGGTTGCGTTCCCGCCAGGAGGAGGCGGTCGGGACCCGCACCTGGCCGCCCTGGATGCGCAGGGCCCCGACCCGGCCGCTGGCCGACACGAGCCGGCTCGATGGCAGGACGGCGTGGAGCAGGGCCAGGCGCAGAGCGGCGAGGACCGGGGCGGCTCGCAGGTCGCCCTCGATCCGCTCCATGATCGCCGTGAGACCCACGAGCTGGCGCGGCGTATGCAGGGCGAGCAGCGCATCGACGAGCGCCGGAGCGCCATCGACCGCCGGGAACCGGTCGCGCGCCCAGGCGAGTGCCTCGTTGTACCCGGTCGTCGCCGTTGCGCGCCGCTGGTCCTCGGGATCGAGGGGCGCCTCGCGCAGCTCCGCGGCGCCGCGCTGGTCGCGGCACACGACGCAGCGGTAGTGCCGGCTCGTGGCGATGCCCGCGGCGCCGGTAGCGTCGGCCCGGGTAGCGTCGGTCCGGGTGGCGTCGGCCCGGCCCGCGCCATCGACCGGACCGCTCCACGTGAACGCCTCGGCGACCAGCATCCGGCCGCATGTCGCGCAGCGCGTCGCGTACATGTCCCCGAGCGAGACCTTGAGGCTCGATTCCCCTCGCGGCGACGCGCCCATGCCCTGGAACGCGGCATCGAGGTGGCGCACATCGGGCGGCCGAAGCACGACCTCGGCGAGCATCCGCGTCAGTGGCGTCGACTCGATGGAGACAGCGCGACGCTGGCGATCGACCGCGCCGCGGGCCACCCAACCACCCCGCCCGGCAAGATCGGCGACGACATCGCCCGGCCCCGTGTGCGCATCGATGCGCGCGGCGACCAGGCCCGGATCGGGCGGTGGCGCCAGCCGCTCGAACGCGGGCAGCGCGAAACTGACGTCAGCGCGCGTGGATCTGGGCCGGCCACTCATCTCCGGACGGATGCTAGCCCACGACGGCTACTCCGGTCGCGATGCGTGGCTTCGCCCCGACCTTGGACTCGGGATTCTGCTAGCCGAACAGGGCAGCCAGCGCGGCGGGTATCAGACTCGCGAGATCAGAAACGGACGGCATAGTCCGCCGCCTCGGCGACCGTGGTGCCGTCAGCCAGCCACAGGGTGTAGGGGCAATCGCCGCGCTGCCAGATGATCCC
>JANOTJ010000142.1:0-2724 GCA_031416295.1 Chloroflexota bacterium | reverse complement strand
CGTGCCCTCGTGCGGACCGCCGTGGACGCCATCGACCCGATCGCCGACGAGGCCTGCCAGGACGATCTCGTGCAGGCCGTCGACGAAACTGTCACGAACACGATCCTGCACGGCTATCGTGGCGCCCCCGGCTGGATCGACGTGACCATCGATCGGGTGGGTGACCGACTCGTGATCACGATGGAGGATGCCGCACCCGAGTTCGACCCGACCCACGTGCCCGAGCCCGACCTCAGCGTCCCACCGGAGGCTCGAACGCCCGGCGGTATGGGCATCCACCTTGTCCGCGAAGCGACCGACGTCGTTGGCCACGCGCCGCGACCCGGCGGCGGCAATATCCTGACCATGACGCGCCGGCTCGACCGGCCAGCCAAGGAGGAACGCTGATGGCACTCGAGACGACCGTCGAGCAGGTAGACGGGCGCGTCCCGGTGACCGTGATCGCGCTCGACGGTGAGCTTGACGCCTCGAACTTCGAGGGGCTGATCGCGGTCGCCAGGAGCCAGTACGAGGCCGGCGCCCGGCAGCTGCTGCTGGACCTGACCGATCTGCGCTTCATGGCCAGCTCCGGCCTCGTCGCGCTGCACTCGATCGTCCGGATCATGCACGGCGAGGCGCCGCCGGACCCCGAGGCCGGCTGGTCCGCCCTGCATGCCGCCTCGACGGCAGGTGCGCAACGGGAAGTCCAGCTGTGCGCGCCGCAGGCCGCCGTGGAGCGCGTGCTCACGCGGACCGGGCTTGACCGGATGTTCATCGTCCATCCCGATCGCTCGAGCGCGATCGCCGCGGTCTGAGCGCACGCCGCGCTCAGCGCCCGACGATGGATCACCGGCACGCACTGGCCGAGGCCGGCCTCGACGCCCTGCTCGCGCCGTTCACGGCTCTCGCGCCGAGGACCGTGCTCTCGGTCGAGGACGAGCGGGGTACGACCCTCGCCTCGTCCGGTGACTCGGACGGCGCCTTGCCCGCCGTGGTCCCGAGCAAGCACCCCATCGTCGTCGGCGAGCGCCTGATCGGACGGGTCGTCGTGCATGGCGCCTCGAGCGACCTCGACCTGCTCCACGCGACGGGCGCCGGGCTCGCGGAGGCACTCGCGACACTGATCGCCCACGCCGAGCATGAGCGCGATGAGGCCCGAACGGCCGCGAGCAGCAGGATCGATGGCGAACTCGCCCACGGACGCCAGCTCCAGCGCAGTTTCGTCTCGCTCGTCGCGCCGGAGACCCCGGGCTACGACATCGCCAGTCACTACGAGGCGGCGCGTGAGGTTGGCGGCGACTTCTTCGAGCTGTTCCGGATGCGTCGTCGTGGTCGGCCGTTGAGTGTGGTCATCGCCGACGTGACCGGCAAGGGCATCGCGGCCGCCCTGCTCATGGCCTTCGCCCGGCCGCTCCTGCACGCGGCGATCGACCACACCACAGGACCCGCCGAAGCGTTGATGCGCACGCACCGGATCCTCGTCGATGAACGACGGTCGTCACTGTTCATCACCGCACTCGTCGCCCGCCTGGACCTGAAGGCCGGCCGCCTGTGGCTGGCCAACGCCGGCCATGAGCCGCCGATCGTGGTCCCGGGTGACGGCTCCGAACCCCGCGCCATCCTTGGCTCCGGACCGCTCATCGGGGCCTTCTCGGATCTCGTCCTGCCCGAGGTCTGCAGCACCCTCGCGCCGGGCGATCTCGTGGTCCTCTACACCGACGGCGTGACCGACGCTCGCTCCCCCGCCGGGGAACGCTTCGAGGAGGACCGCCTGTTGGCCGCCATCGAGTCGGCGCGGACGGGCTCGGCACGGGACGTGGTGGACGCCATCGCATCGTCCGTCGCATCGTTCGCCGGCCTGGCTGAGCCAGCCGACGACATCACGATCGTGGCCATCGGCCGAAGCCGAGCCCGCCGCCGACTCCGAGCCCCGGCCTGATGACAATGCCGGACGTGACCATCCTGGACGGCGGCCTCGCGACGGAACTGGAACTGCGCGGCTTCGACCTGTCCGATCGGCTCTGGTCCGCGCGCGTCCTGCTCGAGGCACCGGACGCCATCGAGGCCGTCCATCGCGCCTACTTCGAGGCCGGTGCGCAGGTCGCGACGACGGCCAGCTACCAGGCCACCATCCCGGGCTTCGAGGCGGCGGGCATGGATCGGGAGGCGGCACTGGACGCGATTCGACGCAGCGTCGAGCTGGCTCGGCGGGCCCGTGCTGGATACCTCGAGGCGACCGTCGACGCGGGGGCCACGACGGACGTCACCCGGGCGCTCCTCATTGCGGGCTCCGTCGGGCCGTACGGCGCGATGCTCGCCGACGGCTCGGAATACCGCGGCGACTACGACCCGGGCGAGGCCCGCCTGCGCGAGGTCCACGCCCCGCGGATGGACGTCCTCCTGGAGACCGGCGTCGACGTCCTCGCGCTCGAGACCATCCCGACCATCCGCGAGGCCGAGGTGCTGGTCCGGCTGGTGGAGGCACGCGGGGCGAGGGCCTGGCTGTCGTACCAATGCCGCGACGGGCGGTCCACGGCGGCCGGTGAGCCGATCGAGGCAGCCATGGCCGTGGCCGAGGGGGCGGCCGGGATCATCGCGGTCGGCGTGAACTGCACGGCGCCCCGCCATCTGCCGGCACTGCTGGCCGCGGCGCAGGCGGTCACGGACCTGCCGCTCATCGCCTACCCCAACGGTGGCGACGCCTGGGACGCGACCGCTCGGCGCTGGGTGGCCGCGGACGCAGAC
>JANOTJ010000141.1:0-1509 GCA_031416295.1 Chloroflexota bacterium | reverse complement strand
CGGCTCATCCGGCTGTACCTCGACGGCTACGAGCGGATCACGCCGCTGGACGACGACGAGCTGCGCCTGACCGGCGACCTGCTCGCGACGCGGGCGGCCATCACCATCGCGATCTCGTCGTGGCGTTCGGCACAGGGCCTCGAGGACGCCGGGTTCGCCGAGCGCTACAACGCGGCCGTCGCCCGCACTATCGAGTCGCTCGAGACGATCGGGTACGACGCGGTCGCGCGGCGCATGACGGGGTCGCCGGCGAGCGGCCGGGGCGCAGGCGCGGTCTCGGCCGCGGCGACGGCTGCGCTCACTGCGCGCCGTGCAGCGGTCCTCGGACCGGCGCTGGAGCCGCTCAGCTACGAGACGCCGATCCACCTGGAGCGCGGCGAGGGCACGTGGCTCATCGATGTGGACGGCCGACGGCTGCTGGACGCCTACAACAACGTGCCGTCGGTCGGGCACGGGCACCCGCGGGTCACCAGCGCGATCGCGCGGGCCGCGCGGCGCCTGAACACGAACCTGCGCTACCTGCACGAGGACGCGATCGAGCTCGCCGAGCGGCTCGTGGCGACGCTGCCGGACGGGCTGGACACGGTCCTGTTCGTCAACTCAGGCTCGGAGGCGAACGACCTCGCCTGGCGCCTGGCGACGACCGCGACCGGTGCCCGGGGCGGGATGTGCACGGCGTTCGCCTACCACGGCATCAGCGAGGCGATCGCGCCGCTGTCACCGGAGTCGTGGCAGGGTGGTCGGCAACCCGAGCACATGGAGACGTGGGCGCCGCCGGACGCCCTGCGCGGCACGTCGCTGGACGTGGAGCCGTTCACCACGGCGATCGCTCGGCTGCTCGACCGCGGCCTGGCTCCGGCGGCGGTCATTTTGGACGGGGCGCTGACCAGCGACGGTTATCCCGTCCCAGAGCCCGCGCTCGTGCGAGAGTGGGCGGCGGCGGCGCGCGCGGCCGGGGCGTTGTGGATCGCCGACGAAGTCCAGGGCGGACACGGCCGGACCGGTGCCGGCCTGTGGTCGTTCGAGCGGTTCGGGATCGTGCCCGACTTCGTGACGCTGGGCAAGCCGATGGGCAACGGGCATCCGGTCGGGGCTGTCATCACGCGCCAGGACCTCGTGCGCCACTTCGCCGAGGAAACGGTGTTCTTCAGTACGTTCGGCGGGAATCCCGTGGCCGCGACGGCGTCCCTGGCCGTGCTCGACGTCATCGCCGACGAGCGGCTGGTGTCCCGTGCCGCGGACACCGGGGAGCAGCTCCGAGTGGCGATCCGGAACGCAGCGGCTGCGGACACCAGTCCGGGAGGTGCCTGCGTGGCCGACGTACGCGGCCTGGGCCTGGCGATCGGCGTCGAGATCTGCGCCGCGGACGGGTCGCTGGCGCCCGACCGGGCCACGACCGTCGCGATTCGCGAGGGCCTGCGCGATAGGGGCGTCCTCGTGGGCACGGCCGGTGCCGCCGGCAACGTGCTCAAGGTCCGGCCGCCGCTCGTCTTCGGCCCGGACGAGGTC
>JANOTJ010000140.1:0-5023 GCA_031416295.1 Chloroflexota bacterium | reverse complement strand
CCCTAGAACAGGCCCACGACGTTGCCGTCGGCGTCGATGTCGATGTTCTCGCCGCCCGGCTTGCTGGGCAGGCCCGGCATCGTGCGCATATCGCCGCAGATGGGCGTGATGAAGCCGGCGCCGGCCGACAGGCGGATCTCGCGGATGGGCACGGTGAACCCGGACGGTCGGCCCTTGAGCGCCGCGTCGTGGCTGAGCGAGTACTGGGTCTTGGCCATGCACACCGGCAGGTGGCCGTAGCCCAGGTCCTCATACTGCCTGAGCTGTTTCTTGGCCTTCGGCGTGAACTCCATGCCGGCGCCGCCGTAGATCTTCGTGACGATGGTGTGGATCTTCTCGCCGAGGGGGGCGTCGTCCGGGTAGAGCAGCTGGAAGTCGCGCGACGAATCCTCGCAGGCGGCCCAGACCGCCTCGGCGAGGGCCGCTGCCCCGCGCCCACCATCGGTGAAATGCGTCGCGACGACCGCGTCGCGGGCGCCCGCCGCCATGGCCACCTCGCGGATGGCCTCGACCTCTCCCTGGGTATCGGTCGGGAACGAGTTGATGGCCACGACCACAGGGATGCCGAACAGCCGGACGTTCTCGATCTGCTTGGCGAGGTTCGCGGCCCCGGTCCGGACGGCCTCGACGTTCTCCGCGAGCAGCGCCGGATCGAGCGGCTTGCCGGCCACGATCCTGCCCACGCCGCCATGCATCTTGAGCGCCCGGACCGTGGCGACCACCACGGCCGCATCAGGCTTGAGCCCTGACGCGCGACACTTGATATCGAAGAACTTCTCGGCACCCATGTCCGCGCCGAAACCCGCTTCCGTGCACACGATGTCGTTCGTGGCCAGGGCGACCCGGTCGGCGATGATCGAATTGTTGCCGTGAGCGATGTTCGCGAACGGGCCGGCATGAACGAACGCCGGGCCGCCTTCCAGGGTCTGGAGGAGGTTGGGCTTGATGGCGTCGCGGAGCAGCACGGTCATCGCTCCGGCCACGCGAAGGTCCTCGGCGGTGACCGGGGTCCCATCCCCGCGCGTCGCGAGGACGATCCGCCCGAGCCGCGCGCGCAGGTCGAAGAGGTCCGTGGCGAGGGCCAGGATGGCCATGACCTCGGAGCCGACGGTGATGATGAACTCGGTCTCGCGCGGGATGCCGTCCTCGCGCCCGCCGAGGCCGATGACGACGTGGCGGAGGGCCCGGTCGCTGATGTCCAGGACGCGCGGCCAGAGGATCCCGTGCGGATCGATGCCGTGCGGGTTCTTGTGGTGGAGGCTGTTGTCGATGAACGCCCCGGCCAGGTTGTGGGCCGCGCCGATGGCGTGCACGTCACCGGTCAGGTGGAGGTTGAAGTCCTCCATCGGGATGACCTGGCTGTAGCCGCCACCCGCGGCACCGCCCTTGATCCCGAAGACGGGTCCGAGCGAGGGCTGGCGGATGCACACCGCGGCCTTGCGACCGATGTGGTTGAGGCCCTGGCCGAGGCCCACGGTCGTCGTGGACTTGCCCTCGCCGAGGGGGGTCGGGGTGATCGCCGTCACGACGACGTACTTGCCCCGTGGCCGCTCCGCCTCAAGTCGGGTGATCGCCTCGAGCGTGACCTTGGCCTTGGTCGGGCCGTACAGCTCCAGCTCTCCGGGTTCGATCCCGAGGTCGACGGCCACATCCGCGATCGGGCGTGGCGTGACGGCGCGGGCGATGTCGAGATCGGACGGGAAGCTCATCGGTCTCCTCGGGAGGTCATGGGTGGAGCGAACGGGTCAGGCGACGGTGGTCGAGACAGGGCGCGCGGCGGCCTGTCGTTGCGCGGCGCGGACCAGGTGGGTGAGCAGCAGGGCGTTGGTCAGCGGGCCGACGCCGCCGGGCACCGGCGTGATGGCGGAGGCGACGCCGACCGCCGAGGCAAAGTCGACGTCGCCGACCAGACGCCCATCGACGACGTTGATACCGACGTCCACGACGACCGCACCCGGTTTGAGCATCGCGCCGGTGATCAGGCCCGGATGCCCGGCCGCAACGACGACGATATCGGCCCTTGCCACGTGCGCCGCAAGGTCGGCGGTCCGGGTGTGGCAGACCGTCACGGTGGCGTCCTCCTTGACCAGCAGGAACGCCGCCGGCATGCCGACGACAGCAGATCGTCCGATCACGACCGCGTCGCGACCGGCGATCTCGATACCGGACCGGCGCAGGATCTCCACGGACGCATGTGCCGTGGCCGGCAGGAAGCCGTCGTAGCCCAGGCGCAGGAGCCCGGCGTTAAGCGGATGGATGCCGTCGATGTCCTTGTCCGGATCGATGGCGTCCACCACGGAACGCAGCCGGATGGTCCGCGGCAGGGGCATCTGCACGATCACGCCGTCGACTGACGGGTCGTCGTTGAGATCGCGGATCCGGGCGACGATGGAGGCCTCGGTGGCTTCGCCCTCAAGCTCGGCGAAGCGGGCCTCTATACCGACCTTCGCGCAGCCGCGCAGGATCTGCTCGAGATAGACGGTCGAGGGCGCGTCTCGCCCGATGATCACCACCGCGAGACCCGGCGGGCGCCCGTGCGCGACCGTGAACGTCGCGACGTCCTCGGCGACCGCCGTCCGGATCTCGGCCGCGATCGGGCCGCCCTCGAGGCGCCGGGCGCCTCCACGGTCGGGCATGGTCAGGCTGGCTCCGATCGGGACTCGCCCTCGGCAAGCCCGTCGAGCGGTTCGCGGGCTTCGCCGCCGCCGACGACCTCCCGGGTGGCCGCGGCCAGGTGCTCGATGTCGTACAGGAGGGCGTCCACCCTGGCCATCATCTCGCCCTCGAACGCGGGGTCGCCGATCGAAGGCAGATTGATGAGCACATTGGCGGCCGCCCCATGGGCCGCGGCCTCGGCGAGGAGGGAGGCCACGTTGAGATCGCTCGATGCGTTGACGTTGCTGCGACCGGCGAGCGCCTCCGCCGCGCCGACGAGGTCCAGGCAGGCCTCGACGCAGCGCAGGGGCACCTCGGAGGCCACTCGCGCGGCAGCCTGCATGGCGATCGTCCGGGCTGAGATCTCTGCGGCCGCCGTCCGGGGCAGCTTCATGGCCGCCGCGAACGTGGCATACGCCGCCGCATCCTCGTCAGCAAGGGCCAGGAACCGATCAGCGAGGACGGTCCCCCGCTCCACGCCCCATGCGAGGAGGTCCGCATGCTGGGCGTAGCGCGGACGGCCCGCGGACAGGCGCGCGACCATGGCCACGAGGCCGGCTCCCAGGGCCGCGGTCACCGCGGAGGCGCTGCCCCCGCCAGGCACGGGGTCCGCTGATGCGAGGCTCGCCACGAACCCATCGACGGTCAGGCCACGGAACGATGCGGCAGGGTCAAGCGGTGGCACACAGCGATTGTAGGGGTCACAGGAGGGGTCGGGACGCTGGGCGGCCACGCTGCGAACCCTGGGCCGTGCGACGTCGGGTACGGAGCGGGCGCGGTACCGGCGCGCCCGCCCCGTTGTCCGACACGGCGCCGACTGACCGGAGGGAGGGTTCGGTCGTCAACGCGGAAGATGCGATGTCACCTCATGACCCAGGTCAGTTCCCGTTGACCGATCGGCGCCCAGGGCGGTCGAGGCCAAGGCGGAGGCAGGCGAGCAGGCTCGCGAGCGCACTCGGATGTGCGGGAGCGAGGCCGCAGAGCCGACAACGCCGGCCTCGGCCGATTCCTGGGCGCCGATCCGCTAGGCGGCGCGGCGGGCTTCGTCGAGGCCCGTCACCGTCCAGCGTCGCGAGCGGTGCTGATAGGTCAGGGACAGGCGAGCTCGAGCGGTCTCGACCTCGAAGAGCGTGCGCGGGCCGGTGATGACCGGATAGGCGGCGGCCTCTTCGCGCACGGCAGCAAGGTTGGTGATGATGAGTCGCTCGGCGCCCCACGTGATCTCGCGGGGACGACCGGTGAACCAGTCGGTCCGAACGTGGACCGGCACCGGCTCGACGCGGATGAATGCCATGCCAGATGGCTCCTTTCCGGGGGCGGGCTGCTGGATCGGTCTCCCTGGGCACTCGGGCGACAGAACATCTGTTCGATTGACGACCTGAGACTAGACCGAACAGGCGTTCGATGTCAAGCGTCGTCAGGTGGACTGTCTTCGACGTCCGTGACAGCTTGTGTGTCACGCTCCCGAGACGATGCAGGGCTGTCCGTCGGCATCCCCCGCGCCCGTCGATCGAGCGGATTGCGCGGGTCGCGCTCGAAGGGTGCGGGCAGCCCGGCGCCGACCAGACGCCCGCGGGTGACCGCATCCGCGCCGTAGCGCTGGCGCAGCGTATCGGCGGCCTCGATGACCCGACGCCGGCGCGGATCGTCGGTGTCGAACAGACCGAGCTGTTCACGCTCGCCGAGATTCGAGGCGGTCACCCCGAGCAGGCGCACGCGGATGCCCCAAACCTCAGGGCGGGCAAGGGCGAGGGCGGTCGCGAAGATGGGCTCGGTCAGGTCGGTCGGGGTGGTCAGCGTGCGCTGCCGAGTGATTGTCCGGAACGAGCTGTCCCGGATCTTCACGGCGATGGTCGCGGCTCGCACGCCTGCCGAGCGGAGCCGTCCGGACACGCCTTCGGACATGGCCAGGAGCGTCCGCTCGATGATCTCGGGGTCCGACGTGTCCACGTCGAAGGTGTGCTCGTGGCCGACCGACTTCGCCGGTTCGCCCTCGTGCACGGGGTCGGCGTCGATGCCCCGTGCCCGTTCGCCGAGGGACGCGCCGTGCTTCCCGAAGCGCCGCACCAGGACGTCCGGCGGCAGGGCCGCAAGGTCGCCGATGGTGCGCACCCCGTACTCGGCCAGGGCCGTCGCCGTCTTCTCGCCGACACCCCACAGCCGACCGATGGGCAGCACAGCGAGGAACGTCGCCTCGTCGCCCGGCGCGACCACGACCAGGCCGTCGGGCTTGCGCAGGTCCGAGCCGATCTTGGCCACGAGCTTCGTGGTCGCCACGCCGACCGAGACCGTGAGCCCGACCGCCGCGCGGACCTCGACCTTGATCCGCGCCGCGATGGCCGCGCCGTCGCCGAACAGGGCCGCCGAG
>JANOTJ010000139.1:0-4101 GCA_031416295.1 Chloroflexota bacterium | reverse complement strand
CCAAAGAGATCGGCGTCGTCCTCGGCAAGAGCGAAGCCGCCAGCCAGAAGCTCGTGAGCCGCGGGCTCACCGCACTCAAGGAGGCCTACGGTGTCCCTCGATCCGCGCGCTGACGTACTCATCCCGCCGACTCTGGCCGATCTCGCGATCGCCCTCGAACGAGCCTTTGCGTTTGATCCTGCCCCCGCTGAGGTCACCCGAATGGATGCGCGGGTGGCCAGGGCGGTCGCGGCGCCGAGAGTCGCCGGGCGAAGGCTCGGGCGTCCGAAGCACCTCGCCCGCTATGGACTCATCGCGGCGGCATTGCTCGTCCTCGGGGGAGCGACCGGCAGTCTGCTCGGGCTGTACGGAGCGATCGGCGGCGGGGGGTACACCGTTGCGTGGGATCGCTCGACCAAGCTCGCCCTCACTCAGGTCGATCAGGGCTACCAAGTCACGCTCGAAGCCGCCTACGCCGACGCTGCCCAGACGATGCTCGCGATCTCGGTGCTCGACACCGTAGCCGGACGAAGCGATCAAGTCGACCTCCGTGGCGCGGAGCTGACCGACGAGGCCGGGCGCACCTATCGAATGACCGGCGGGGGCTCGACGCCCGCGGAGGCCTCGGTCTCGGCGAACACCGTCTGGTACGACACGCCCGGCGACGGCTCGCTCACGGGCAATCACCACTTCTTCCTTGCCGTCACTGAGATCGGCGTGCGCGATGGCAACGCGGTGTCCTCGACGGGTGATCCCTGGCACACCGTTGCCGGACGATGGACGTTCGAGTTCGACCTCGCCATCGCCCCGGGCACACGGCTGACGCCTGGAACCACAGCCACCGCCAATGGGGTCACCGCCACGCTCGACTCCATCCTCGTGACACCGACGACGGTGCGCATCGACGTTGCCTATCGAGGTCTGCCTGCGGATGCGAGCAACTGGGCATCGATCGCGTCAGTGCAACATGCGGGACGGACGCTCCCGATCGGAAGTGGTGGTGGCGGCGGCTCGAGCGGAAGCGAGGTCGTGCAAGACACCATCAACACCGTGATCGGAACGGACACGACGGCCGGCTCGTGGGCCGTCCGAATCGACGAACTGGTTGGCGAGGGCGCCAATGGCCAAGTGCGACTCGCCGGCCCGTGGGCGTTCAGCTTCAGTGCACCATGACCCCGAGGGCGCAGAACTGACCGGGATCCCACCGCGGATCGAGCCGCCCGACGACCCGGACACCCGTGCCGAGCGCGTCCAGCCTCGAGGGCCTGGCCTCCCAGCCGGGCACCGGCCATTCGCTTTCGGAGCGAGATTGGCATCCGGGCGGACGTAGACTTCGTCCAGGACTCGGTGGTCGGAACTGCATCCGGTGAGTCTCTCGACTATCAGTCCTGGGAGTAGGGACAGCCCATCAAGGCCTTGCATAGCTGGGCACCTGGGTTCGCTTCGTTGGTGCTCTCAGTAGCGGCATGCGGAGTTCAGCCCGGTCCACTGCGGGCGTCGGACTGCTTCGGTGAGGTGCCGTACTCGTTCATCGGTTGGACGTCGCCGACCGATGTGAGCCTCCAGCCATCCGACGCCCTTGAGGCGGACCGAGTCTTTGTGATGATCACGCGTGATGAGGTCGTCCTGACCGTCACCCCGTCAGCTCCCGACGGATCGACCCAGTCGCTGGTCGGCCGGGGCATCTGCTGGACGGACGGCTCCGGCTCGATCTCGAAGGCGGCATTCGGGCCGGCCCACATGGAACCGAACCCGTAGTCCAAAGGGTGGAAGCCCATCACCTGGCCCGCGACTCGTCCCAGTTGACACGATCCGCGACCACCTGCCCGAGCTGGGAAAGGATTCTGGCGGTCGCGCCCCATACGGTCAGGCCGTCGATCCTGTAGGCGCCGAAGCGCAGCGGCCAATCGCGGATCGTGCGCTCGACGACTTCGATCGGGGCGTCGGGCAGGAAATCCGCGACTCGGGGCTCAAGGATCCGGGCGACCTCGCGCGGCTCGGACACAAGGGTGGGTCGCCGTTCGGCGATGGCCACGACGGGCGTGACCTGGAAGTCGCTGACGGGGATCCAGAAGCGCTCCAGCGTGCCGACCACGCGGACCCCGGCCGCGACGGCATCCAGGGCGACCTCCTCGGCCGCCTCGCGCAGGGCAGTGGCGGCTTCGTCCGCGTCGCCGGGCTCGGCCTTGCCGCCGGGGAAGCTGACCTCGCCCGAGTGGTGTCCGTCGTGCGCCGTCCGCTCGATGAGCACGAGGCGCGCATCACCGGCCTCGTCCGGATAGACGAGGACGAGGACAGACGCTGCTCGGCCGGTCCGGCCGGGCGGGGGGAAACCGGGCGGTCGCCGGTCGGGCGTGCCGACGATCACCGCCATGAGCGCCTCGGCCGGCGCGGGCAGGACGTCGGGCAAGGCCTCGAGGCGCGCCGCGACGTCGGTGAAGCGCACGCGCCCTCGTCCTGCCGTTGTGGGTCGCGGGCTAGTTGACGAGCTCGTCGCCGTCGTCCCGTGGACGGCGCGTCGGCGGCAGATCGAGCGGGGACTGGCCGCGAGCGCCCCCGGCAGCGGCACCCACGGCATCCGCTTCGGAGCGCGCACGGGCGTCGCGACGCTGGCCGTCCCCGACGACCGTCGCGCCATCGGAGGTGAACACGATGGCCCCTGAGGCGACGTCCGCATCGGCGACGATCCGGTCGCCCGGGCGGAACTCCCCACCGACGAGGGCACGGGCCAGCGGGTTCTCCACAAGGCGCTGGATGGTGCGCTTGAGCGGTCGCGCCCCGTAGGCGGCGTCGGTGCCGTCATGGACGATGAGCGCCCGCGCCGAAGCGGTCAGCTCCAGGACGAGGTCCTGCTCGGCGAGCCGTCGGGCGAGGTCCGCCAGCAGCAGGTCCACGATCGCGCCAAGGTCCGTGTCGGTCAGCGCGTGAAAGACGATGACCTCGTCCACCCGGTTGAGGAACTCCGGTCGGAACTGGGTCCGCAGCACGTCCGTGACGTCGTGCTTCATCGATTCGTACTCGGCGTCGCCACTCCGGGCGCCGCTGGCCGCGATGGCCGCCGAACCGATGTTGCTGGTCATGATGATGACCGTGTTCTTGAAGTCGACCGTGCGCCCCTGCGAGTCGGTCAGGCGCCCGTCGTCCAGGACCTGGAGGAGGACGTTGAACACGTCGGGGTGGGCCTTCTCGATCTCGTCGAGCAGGACGACCTGGTACGGCCGGCGCCGGACGGCCTCGGTCAGCTGGCCGCCCTCCTCGTAGCCGACGTAGCCCGGAGGCGCGCCGACGAGCCGCGACACGGCGAACTTCTCCATGTACTCGCTCATGTCGATGCGGACCATGGCCTGCTCGTCGTCGAACAGGAACTCGGCGAGGGCGCGGGCGAGCTCGGTCTTGCCGACGCCGGTCGGGCCGAGGAACAGGAACGAGCCGATCGGACGGCGCGGGTCCTTGAGCCCGGCCCGGGCGCGCCGGACGGCGTCGGCCACGGCCTGCACCGCCTCGTCCTGGCCGACGACGCGCGCGTGCAGCCGAGCCTCCATCTCGATGAGCTTGGCCGTCTCGCCTTCCAGGAGCCGCGTGACCGGGATGCCCGTCCAGGCGGCCACGATGCCCGCGATGTCGTCCGTGCCGACCTCTTCCTTGAGCAGCGTGCCCGGTCCCTGGAGGGCGGCGAGCGTGGCCTCCTGCTCGACGAGCCCGTCCAGCAGTTCCTTCTGGGTGCCGTACTTGAGCTGCGCGGCGGTCGCGAAGTCGGTCTCGCGCTCGGCCTGCTCGATGCGCACAGTCAGGGTCTCGAGTTCCGACTTCGTGGCCCGGATCGCGGCGATCGCCGACTTTTCCGCCTCCCAGCGCTGGCGCATGCCGCCGGCCTCCTCCTCGATGTCGCCGAGCTCGCGCTCCAGCGCCTCGAGGCGCGCCCTGCTGGCGTCGTCGGTCTCCTTGCGCAGGGCCTCGCGCTCGATCTCGAGCTGGATGCGTCGGCGCTCGAGCTCGTCGAGCTCGATGGGCATCGTATCGATCTCCATGCGCAGTCGGCTGGCCGCCTCGTCCACGAGATCGATGGCCTTGTCCGGCAGGAAGCGCTCGGTGATGTAGCGCTGCGACAGGGTGGCCGCCGCC
>JANOTJ010000138.1:0-5732 GCA_031416295.1 Chloroflexota bacterium | reverse complement strand
GCCGCCGCCACCCGCAACCCGCTGGCCCTGCTCGGCATCACCGACCGCGGCCGCCTCGCCGTCGGCCAGCGCGCCGACCTCGTCGAATTCGACGAGGATCTCGTGATCCGCCGCGTCATGCGCGCGGGGTCGTGGGCCTAGCTAGCGGCCTTGGGGACTTGTCCCTGACGCGGCGCGGGCGGCGATCGCCGAGTGGCTGGACGTGCCGCCGGACGCCTTCGACCTCGAGGCATGGACCCTACACGCGGCTCCGGCACGTGACCCCAGCCCTTGCTGAACCGGATGTCCCCCCGGCCGGATACGAGGTCGTCGCCGCTCTAGTCCGAGACATGACCGTCCCTATCGAGGGCAACGAGGGTGGTGCCCAGCCGGACGTACAACCGCCCATCGGGCGAGACGGACAGCGAGGGCATGGCAGGATCGGCTGGATCCCGTGGAAGGCGGCTCGGCCATCCGTGCATGGGTTGCCCCCCGCTATCGAGGGCGACGATCTCGACCGAGTCGTCGTGGTGGACGGCGATGTAGACCACACCATCGGACCCGAACGCAGGGGCCACTGGCTGGGCCGGGCAGTCGAGATCGGAGCAGGGCCAAGCCAGTTCATCCGCGGGATGGTAGCGCCACTCGGTCCCGTCTCGAAACATCGCGAGGACCTCATTGCCCAGGACGTAAACGGTCCCGTCGGGACCTCGATACGGACCTTTGAAGGCACAGTGCGGCAACACTCCTGCATCGACGGGCCACCCGGGCTTGACCTCGCCCGCGCGATCGTGGGCGTACACCTTCCCTGTTGCGGACAGGTAGTAGATGGTCCCGTCGGAGTCGACGACCGGCCCCGATGCATATCCCTTCGACCCGCGGGGCCAGCCCGGCAGCGTCCGTCCGTCGGGGCCCACGACTGAGAAGACGGTCCGACTCGCGTCGCTGCAGAGTCCCTCCTGCGACGGGTCTAGCAGTGGTTCGTACGACACTGTCACGACGGTCCCGTTAGGCCCCGGCTGGAAGGCCCCCCATCCGGGCATGGATATCGGCCATCCCCGACGTGGGCTCCCGTCGGGAGCGAGCGCCCAGAGTGCGGACAGGCCGTCGTCAGCACCTGGCTTCGTATCGATGAAGATGGTTCCATCGGAACCGAGCTGCGGAGCTGAAAACCACCCGTACGAGTCGTCGAGCGCGACCGGCCAGCCGGGATTGACCCGGCCCGTGGCATCGATCGCCAAGAGCTCCGCTTGATGCTTCGCCTGATGCCAGCTGACCAGATAGGCAGTGTCTTGTTCCATGACCAGACGGGACACGCATGGGTCACCCACCGGGCACGCGACTGACGGCGCGACCTCGAACGGCCAGCCGGACGTCTCTTGGCCGTCGATCCCGAGCCGATGCAATCGACAACCGACGGTGGCCGTCCCGCACTCCTCTACGTAGACGGACCCGCCGGGACCGATCGCCTGTAGCCCGAAGTCGGAACCCTCGCGTTCGTCGATCGGCCAGCCCGCCCGGACGTGCCCGGCGGCGTCGAGCGCAACCAGGCTGTGCTCGCCCTCGTCCTGTCCGTCTCCAGCGCTGGTCAGGAGGTAGACGGTCCCATCAGGCCCAAAGACCGGCTCGCTGGCGACGCCAATGAAGGGCCACCCGCTCGCCGACGAGGCGGTCGGGACCGGGTTCGAGGCGGGCGATGACGGTTGCGGCGAAGCAGGGGGCGCCGCGGATGCGATCCCAGCGGGCATCGTCGCTGAACCCGCGACGGGCACGGGGGACGGCGTATTCGCACACCCTGCGACCAGGAACACGATGAGCACGAGCCGCGCGGCGGAAGGAACGATCACTAGGCCTCCGGTCGCTGAGACGCGCTCATCGACCACGTGTTACGACGCCTCCGCCAGCTGACAACATTCCGGCCGACGCAACCCGTCAGCCTCGCACCTCGGCCATTGCGACCGGGTGGCACGCCCACACTATGAGTGATCGGAGGCCCAGTTCAAGACCCTCAAGTACCGACCGGGCTTTCCTGATCGGTTCGGCTCGATCGAGGACGCCCGGGCCTTCTGCGCCGACTTCTTCGCCTGGTACAACGGCGACCACCGTCACAGCGGGATCGCCATGTTCACCCCGGCCGACGTCCACCACGGCCGGACGGACCGCCTGCTCGAGGTCCGCGCCGGCGTCCTCGCCGGCGCCTACGCCGCCCACCCCGAACGCTTCGTCAAGGGTCCACCCCAGCCCAGGCCGGTGCCTGCCGAGGTCTGGATCAACCGACCGCTGAAGGAGGTGCCGCAAGCCTGATCTTTCGACTCGGGTGTCTCACCGGGCTTGACAGGCTCCGCTGTGCGATGATTGCATCTATCAGCTGTGCGTCAGGCTCAGCGGGCCTTCCGGTGAGAAGGTTCGCTCGAGGCGACGGGTGGCTCTCTATCAGATTCGCCGACCTGACTGGATCTGGCATCAGGAGCAAGTGCCCCCGTCGCCTCGGACGAGCGGGCCGGCCATGGCTTCATAGGAGCGTGGTCTGACTCAACGCACATCTGCCCGGCCGGCCCGCGCCCATCGTATCCCCGGAGTGGAGGACAGGCGATGACAGCGATCGGGATCGACACTCACAAGGACAGCCTGGCGGCGTGTGCCGTCGACGAGCTCGGGGCCGTCCTCGGCGAGGCGAGCTTCGCCAACGACCCGGCCGAACACGCCGACCTCGCCGCCTGGGCCAGCCGGGTGGCGCCCGGGGCGAGGCTCGGGTTCGAGGGCTCCTCGACGTATGGTGCCGCAGCCGCCCGCACGATCGAGCGGCTCGGGTACACCGTGTGCGAGGTCCCACCCCAGCTCAGTCGACGCGAGCGGGGCCGGACACGCCGGGCCGGCAAGAGCGACCCGGGTGATGCCCTCGCGATCGCCCGGGTCACGGCGCGCGAGGCGGACCTGCCGCCGATCCGGCGGGTCGATCCGACGACCGAGCTCGGCCTCCTCCTCGCCGCCCGCACCGATCTCGTCGCCGCCCCGGTTGAGGCGCATCCGCTGGGACTGGCCCGAGCTCGCCGGGATGGGTGCCACGCCGGCCAGCATCGCGAACGCGTCCGGCGAGCGGAACCGGCCGGGATCCGCGGCGACCGTCAGCTCAATCGGGCGCTCCACGTCATCGCCATGGTCCAGGCCCGGCGCTATCCCCCGGCCAAGGCGTACATCGCTCGCAAGATGACCGAAGGCAAGAGCCACAAGGACGCCATCCGCTGTCTCAAGCGCCAGCTCGTGCGAACCGTTCGAGTCAACGTGTCACCCCTCGATGGGCGCCTCGGCGTGCGCCTCGACGCCGATCGTCCGGCGCCCCAGCCGAGGACCGAACGCACAGAAGACCTCGTTGGGGATGCTCTGGCGGAGTCGAGCGAGATCCACCGGCGTGATCCGCTCGTCGCCCTGGCCGCCGAGCAGCACGAACGGCTCGTTCATGCCGATCTCGCCGCCGTCCGCGGCGTCCGTCACATCGGCGCACACCGAATCCATCGAGACCCGACCGACCAGCGGGACCCGCCGGCCACGAACCAGCGCCGACGCCCCCGGCCAGTACGCCCGAGTCCAGCCGTCGGCGTAGCCGATGGGCAGCGTGGCGATCAATGACGGGCGCTCCGCCGTCCACTCCCCCGCGTACCCGACCGACGCCCCAGCCGGCATCCACTCCAGGCGGGCCGGGCGGGCGGCCACGGTCATCGCCGGCCGCAGCTCGGCGGCAAGGGCGGCGAGGGCCGGCGACGGCGCCACGTCCACGCCGAGCTCGCCGTAGAACCCGAGGCCGATCCGGACCATCTCGTAGGCCGGTCCCGTGCCGACGAACACGCCTTCCGTCGCGGCCAGGTGGCGCGGCGGCAGGGCACGGCCGGTCGCCGCGATCGCCGTCAGCCCGGCCTCGTAGGCGCGCACCTGCTCCCGCGAGCGCTCCGGATCCGCGCCGTCGGCGAGGTGCGACCAGATGCCGGTGATCTCCGTGGCCGCCGCCGCATCGACGCTCGCGACCACCCCCGGCAGGTCCGCCGGGCGGACCCCGCCGCGGCCCATCCCGCTGTCGACCTCGATGTGCAGGCGCAGCGTCGCCCCGTCCGCGCGAGCCCGGCTCGTCGCCCAACCCTCCAGCAGCCCCCGAGTGGACGCGACGCCCGAGACGCTGACCTCGATCCCGGCACGGGCCACATCATCGACCGCCGCCGCATCGATCGGGTAGACGATGAGGAGCGGGCCATCCAGGCCGGCCGCGCGGAGGGCAAGCGCCTCCTCGATCGAGACGACCATGAGCTGGTCCGCGCCACCGGCGATGGCGGCATGCGCCGCGACCAGCATGCCGTGTCCGTAGCCGTTGGCCTTGACGAGGATGCCCAGCCGGGTCCCAGCCGGGATGGCCCGGCGGAGGACCGTGGCGTTGTGGGCGAGGGCCGCAGGATCGACCTCGATCCAGGCGCGTGGCTGCATGAGCTAAGCCTACCGAGCGGGGCCGGCGTTCGTTGGCGGCGATCGGTGCCGCGATCATCATCACGTCCGACCCCAGCGAGATGGAGCGACTCCGCGACGCCGCCGGCCTCACCCGTCGCGACATCGAGATCGTCACCGTGTAGGAGTACCGGGACGGATCGCGCCGAACGCCGGCGCGGTATGGTGTCGTCCCCGACCACGAGCCGCCCGAGCAGGTGCCGCATGCCCCACGCTGGCCAGACCTCGCGCATATCCAGCGCGATCCAACGGCGCCTTCGCGGCAACACCCTGGTGCGAGGACTGGGCCGTCCGATGCTGCGAGTCGTGCGCCTGGTTCTCGGCGCTGCCCGGACCCGCCCCGCTGGGCCGCCGCAGTATCCGCGTACGTACCGAGTCGAGCGGCGGCCGGCGCCCGTCACCCGCCCGTGGCCAACACCGCCCGCGATCGACCTGCCCATGGGCCTGCGCGCTGAGGCTGGGCCGCCCGAGGCACCGATTCGCTACGACCTCGAGCTGTTCGAGCGACTCAACGCGGACTACGCGACGCGATCGATCGAGTCGACGGCGCCTCGATACGATGCCGAATCGATCGCCGAGCGGTCACGCCGGCGGCTGACCGCGATCCACGATCGCATCGGCCTGGCGGGCATGACCGTGCTCGAAGTGGGCTGCGGGGCGGGCTACGAGGTGTGGTACCTGGCGCACCACTTCGGCTGCGATGCCTGGGGCATCGACACGCAGCCGCGGACTGCATGGTTGACCCTCTTCGGCGAGCGCGTCCACCTGGTGGAGGGCGACATCGCCGCCGGTGACCGGCTGCCGAAGGACGCGTTCGACCGGGTGATCTCATTCACGGTCTGGGAGCACATCACACGGCCGATCGAAGCCATCGCGGAGCTCCATCGGGTCATGAAGCCAGGCGCCCTCGCCACCATCCGCGCCAACCTCCATCGGGGGCCGACCGCGTCGCATCTCGCGCGCGAGATCGCGTTTCCGTTTCCCCATCTCCTGTTCCAGGACGATGTCATCGCGGAGGCGCTCGATCGCGCCGGCAAGCCTGCGCGCGGGGCGGCCTGGGTCAATCGCCTGACCTGGGAGCAGTACGAGGCGGCATTCCTGGCGGCGGGCTTCACCATCCGATCGCTCGCGTTCGACCTCTACCCGCTCGACGAGGACTTCTACCGCCGGTTCGAGGACGTGCTCGGTCGCTATCCGCGGCGCGACCTGGAGCGCGGGTTCTTCCAGGTGACTCTGGAGAAACCGAGACACTGAGGAAGGCGTCA
>JANOTJ010000137.1:0-2314 GCA_031416295.1 Chloroflexota bacterium | reverse complement strand
TTCGGCAGCTATGCCATCACCGAGCCCGGAGCCGGCTCGGATGCCCGGGCCCTCACGGCGAGCGCGGTCCGCGACGTCGCTACCGGGGACTACGTCCTGAACGGCGAGAAGTGGTTCGTCACCGGGCCACCCGACGAGACTGACTTCATGATCTTCCACTGCCTGGTCCTGGACGGGGAGGCGCGCCTGCCGACCCTGTTCCTCGTGGACTACGACACGCCGGGCCTGAAGATGCAGCACGATCCCGACTACATGCACACCTTCGCCGACCGGCACCCCCAGTTCGTGCTCGAGGACGTCCGCGTGCCCGCCGAGGCGATCCTGGGCGCCGTCGGTGCCGCCGACGAGTTGACCAACGAGTGGTTCGTGGAGGAGCGCATCCACATCGGCGCCCGCTGCAGCGGGGCCATGGAGCGCCTGCTCACCCTGGCCGTCGAGTGGGCGACCGAACGGGTCCAGTTCGGCGAGCGCATCTACGACTTCCAGGGCGTGTCCTTCCCGCTGGCCGACTCCGCCGCCGACGCCTCGGCGGCCCGCCTGCTCACGCGCGAGGCCGCCTGGCTCGCCGACACCGGTGCGGATCGCAAGGTCGTGCATGCCAAGGCGTCGCTGGCCAAGCTGTTCGCCTCCGAGGCAGCGTTCCGCTGCGCCGATCGGGTGGTCCAGGTGTTCGGCGGTCGCGGCTACATGCGCGAGTACCCGGCGGAGCGGTTCTTCCGCGAGCTTCGCGTGGATCGGATCTGGGAGGGCACGTCGGAGATCCAGCGCCTGATCATCGCCCGGGCCCTGGAGAAGCGCGGCGTGGACCGCGTGGTCGGATGACCGAGATCGCCGCGCCTGGCGCCATCGACCTGCGGCCGCTCTTCGCTCCGCGCTCCGTGGCCGTGGTCGGGGCCTCGCCGCGCAGCTGGATCGCCAGGACCGTCCGCGACAACCTGCGGACCATGGGCAGTGCCACGCGCTGCCACTTCGTGAACCCGAAGTACGACGAGCTCCACGGCCAGCCCTGCTACCCGAGCCTGGACGCGCTCCCGGAACGGCCGGACGTCGCGCTCGTGGCCCTCAACCCGTTGCGTGCCGGGATGGTGACCCGGGCTGCGGTGGCGGCCGGCGTACCCGCGGTCGTCATCCCGGGCGGCGGCGTGGTCGAGGGTGGGGTGGCGGCCGCCGCGATGCAGGAGGAAGTGGCGGCGATCGCCCGCGAGCACGGCATCGCCCTCGTCGGGCCCAACTGCATGGGCGTCATCGACTTCACGGCGAACAGTGCCACGTACATCGGCGATGTTTCGCCATACCTGCCGCGGGGCGGGGTGGCGGGCATCGCACAGTCCGGCTCGGTGACCGATGCGTTCATCCATTCGGGCTCGCGGATCGGCTTCAGCCGGATCATCAGCTGCGGCTCGGAAGTCGTCCTCGACGTGTGCGACTACCTCGCCTACTGCCTGGATGACCCTGAGACCACGAGCGTCATCCTGTTCCTTGAGGGCTTCAAGCGCCCCGAGCGGTTCCTCGCTCTGGCCGACCACGCGCTGAGCATCGGCAAGCCGATCATGGTCATCAAGGTCGGGAGGAGCCACCAGGCGCAAGCGGCGGCGGTGGCCCACTCAGGCTCACTGGCCGGTGAGGCCCGGGTCACCGATGCCGCCCTTGATGCGGCGGGGGTCATCCGCTGCGCCGATCTTGATGAGCTGCTCGAGACGGCCGAGCTCGTGGAGGGCACGCGGCGCACGGGCCGGGGTGTCGGTCGCGGCCGGACCGGGGTCGTGACCGTCTCGACCGGGGAGGCATCGCTCATCGCCGACCTCGTGCCCCGGACCGGCCTGGACCTGCCGGCCATCCCGCCCGCCGCCCGGGCCGCGATCCTGGAGCGGCTGCCCACGATGGGCTATATCGGCAACCCGCTCGATCCGTGGGGCGCCGCCGAGCCGGCGAAGGCGTACGGGACGTGTTTCGATGCGATGGCTGCAAGCGACGCGTACGACGTCCTCGTGCTCGTCCACGACTTTCCGTACCGGTCCCTGCCGTCCGAGGTCGACACGGCGAATGAGGTCACCCACGAACTCCTGCGCGCCACCCGCGACCGACCGGACATCCTGCCCGTGTACGTGTCGCTGACCTCGGGCGAGCCGCCACCCGCGACCAAGGCCCTGCTCGACGCCGAGGGCGGTGGCGCCCCGCTGCTGCGTGGCGCGGTCGAGGCGTTCGGGGCGATCGCCGCGCTGGCCCGCTGGGAGGCCCGGCGCGACCGTCGGACGATCGATGGACCGGCCCGAGCCGGGTGGCCGGTACTCTCGGCCGACCGGACGACCTATGG
>JANOTJ010000136.1:0-4710 GCA_031416295.1 Chloroflexota bacterium | reverse complement strand
CGAGCTGACGCCGGAGCGGGCCGCCCAGGTCGTCCGACAATCGTCCAACGCTCGCTGGGTGGGCTTCCTCGCGGTGGTGGTCGTCATCCTGTTCGTGGCCCTCTACTGGTTCTACGAGCTGGGTGTGCCGGGCGGGCTGTCCCAGCCGCGCCTTGGCGCGGACGGCGCGGAGCTGGCCGCCCAGCAGGTGACCGCCATCGAACGGGGCTACAACGTCTACGAGGCCAACTGCGCGCGCTGCCACGGCGAGCAGGGCGAGGGCGGCGGGATCGGGCCGGCGCTCAACCGCCAGGACAAGCTGTTCGCCCACCTGTCGGAGAACTACCTGCGCAACATCCTGCACGCCGGCGGCCGCTACGCGTGCGGCAACCCGAACTCGTTGATGCCCGTCTGGTCCGATACGGCGAACCCGCCAGGTTCCCTGAACTACCGCCAGATCCAGGAGCTCATCGCGTTCCTGCGCGCGCCCAGCTCGCAGACGTTCATCAAGCGCGACGAGGAGCTGCTGGACCCGCGCATCGACCCGGTCACGGGCGAGGTCGAGACCTTCACGGGCTGGCGCGACACTGGCTACAAGCCGGAGCCTGGCGCGACGCCGTACCCGGACTGCTGGGCCAACGAATTCGCCAGTGCTGGCGGCGCCAGTGCCGCACCGGCACCCTCGACGGATCCAGACGCTGCGGTCGTGCTTGTCGAGGCGGTCGGGGTCCAATTCACGACGCCAGCGGTCTCGGCTCCGGCCGACGAGGCGTTCACCCTGACGTTCGACAACCAGGACGCGGCGATCCCGCATGACGTGGTCGTCAGCGACGCCGGCGGTGCCGAGGTGTTCCGCACCGAGCTGTTCCCAGGCGTCGAGACCCGCTCGATCGCGGTCGAGCCGCTGGAGGCCGGCACCTATACCTTCGTGTGTTCGCTGCATTCGAACATGACGGGAACACTGACAGTCGAATGATCGACCGGGCGCCGGACCCACCGGCGCACCGGGTGAGGATGGAGGACGATGGCGCAGCAGGCGCTCGGATCCGGTTCGATGGTCCCGCGCAAGCGGGCCTTCTTCGGGCTGCTCGAAGCCGATGGATGGACGTGGGCCGGGCTCAAGGCCATGGCCTGGCTCGTGATCATCATCATGCTCCTGGGCTACATCCCGGACCGGGCCTACAACCTGACCGTCAAGTCCACCGTGGAACTGGGCAAGGTCATCTGGGCGCCGGTCAACTTTTGCTCGCCGGAGAACGAGTCGCTGCCCTGCCCGGCACCGGTCGGGGCCGTGGTGCCCTGGCACCTGAGTCCCGCGGAGGTCGCCCTGCCCGCGCCGCGCACCGACGGTGGCGCCGTCCAGGTGGGGACCAGGCTGCTGTTCATCGGCGGCTCCGACGGCGAAACGGCCAGCGCCGACGTCTTCGTGGCCCAGATCGTGCCCGTCGGCAACTTCGATCGCTGGATCGCCGGGCCGTCCCTGCCCGAGCCGCGCAGCGACGCCAGCGTGCTCTCGGTCGCCGGCAACGTGTACGTATTCGGTGGTCGCGACGAGAACGGCGACCCGACCGATACGGCCTTCGTGCTTGAGCCCAACCTCCAGACCGGCGACCTCGGCCAGTGGGCGAAGGCTCCCGCAGCCCTGAAGCTCCCGGCGCCCGTCGCCGGAGCCGCGGTCGCGTCCGCCGCGGACGGCGTCTTCCTGGTCGGCGGGGAGAGTCTCGACGGCGTCGTCGCCATGACCTGGAAGAGCACCTTCGACAAGGCTGGCGCCCTCCAGGCCTGGGCCCAGCAGGCAGCGCTGTTCAGCCCCCAGGCCGGCGGCACGGCCGCGGTCATCGGCGACCATGTGTTCCTGTGGGGCGGCCGCGACACGAACGGTCCGGTCGGCGCCGTGCAGCGCGGCGACATCGGCGCGGAAGCCGCCGAGGGCCTGCCCGAGAACCCGGAAGCCGGGAAGGTCATTCGCTGGGGCGTCACCAACAGCGCCAACCTGCCGGTCGCCCGCGACGATGCCGCCGGCTGGACCGCCAGTGGCACCCTGTATCTCGTCGGCGGCAGCGATGGGGAGCGTGCCCAGCCGCAGCTGTACTGGGCGGTCCCGACCGGCGCTGGCGACATCGACGAGTGGAAGCACCTCGACGTCAGTGACCTGGGAACGGGCGTGCGTGGCGCGAGCCCGGTCATGGTCGGGCCCAACGCGGTGCTGATCGGTGGCGCGACGGACGATGGGGTGCTCGCCGCGAGTGTCCGGGCCAACACGGCCCCGCAGACCCCGTTCTTCCAGCTCGGCCTGGTCGGCGCCACCGTCCCGGGCCTGCGCATCGGTGGCGACATCGGCCAGCAGTTGGCATACCTGAACGCGGCCGGGGCCGGCACCGTCAACTTCATCCTGCTCCTGCTCATCGGCTGGGCCTTCGCCCACAAGGAGCGGGCACGGGCGATGGCCACGCGAGTGATCCGCCGCCGACGCTGAGCGTCAGCGGCGGGCCGACCTGGTGGGCCGACCTGGCGGGTCCGCCGTTCGAGTCGGCCGGGTCAGGCGGGCAGGTCGCCCTCGCCCGGAGCAGGTGGACCGTGGAGCACGGGCAAGCCTGCCGATTCCCAGGCGTCCATCCCGCCTGCGACGTTGACGACATCCGAACGGCCGGACCGGAGCAGGAATCCGGTCGCCGCGGCTGAGCGCGCCCCGAGGTGGCAGACGAGCATCAGCGGCCGATCGGTCGGGAGCTCCGCGACCCGCGCCGCGAACGAGGACATCGGGAGCAGGACGGCGCCGGGCGCCCGGACCGTGGCGAATTCGACGCCCTCGCGCACGTCGACGAGGAGAGGTCGCGGCGCATCCTCGCGGAGCCGTCGGTCGGCTTCCTTGACATCGATGGTCGGAATCGCGCCGGGCAGGGTCATCGATGTCTCCAGCTGAGGACGAGGGGCTGCGTGATCGCGCCGCTCGAGGCGCTTCGGAGGCGCTGTTCCGTGGCCGCGATCAACGTCGCGAGGTCAAGCTCGATGTCGACGTCGGGCGGGCTGGCCAGGGCCAGGCGCAGGCGTTCCAGGGCACCCTGAAGGTTCCGGGCGACGCCCGCCGGATTGCCGCGAACCCCGTGCACGTCGGCGGCCGCGAGCTTGATCAGGCCCTGGATGAGGGCTCGCTCAGGCAGGTCCGCAGTGCCCATCCAGGCGGGCTCCAGGAGCTCGTGGGCGAGGAAGTAGTCGCCTCGGTCGTAGGCTTCCAGGCCGGCATGGAGCGCGGCCGCGCGGACCGCGCGCGGCAACGGCCGATACGCCTTGGACTTGCCGTCCGCCTGGACGATGCGCCCGGCAGCCGGCGATGCAGCCGGCGATGCAGCCGGCGATTCGGCGCCGTTCACAACAGCTCTATCAGGGGCCGCCGGCTGCCGAACCCGGTCTCCAGGTCGTGCCAGAAGGTGACCGGCCCATCGCCGAGCTGCCAGCACAGCCAGATCTGGCGTCCGGAGGCCAGGGCCGGGAAATCGATGAGTCCGCGCTCGATGTCGCGCAGGGTGATCCCGAGCGTATCGATGTGGGCGACCGCCGCGGACATCTGGTCGATGACGCCCTGCATCCGAAGACGCAGCAGGCGTGCTTCGTCGGCATCGATGGCCTCGATCGGCTCGGACGGGCCGACGCCCGCCGCCTGATGCGTGGCGATCGTCCGGTCGCGCAGCCGGATGAGCTCGCGGCGCTGATCGGAGAGGTTGGCGAGCAGCGGCGCGACCTCGGTCAGGGCGGCGTTGGCGGCGTCGATATCGAAGAAGGTCGTCACGTCGGGGCGATTCTATCCCGCCACGCCAGCGCAGTCCCTCGCCAGTCGTCGTGGTCGCGTACCATCGGCCACTCTGGACGAGTGTGGAGGAGCACATGGACCTCGGTCTCGAGGGTGCGCGCGCGCTGGTCGGTGGCGGTTCCGGCGGCCTCGGTCGGGCCGTGGCCGCGACGCTGACCGGTGAGGGTGCGCGCGTCGCGCTGGTGGCCCGGCCCTCTGATCGCCTGGAGGCCGCGGCCGGTCGTCTGGCCGGTGCCGTCGCGGTCGGCGCGGACCTCGCGACCCCGGACGGCCCCGCTTCCGCGGTCGAGGCCGCGGTCGCCGCGCTCGGCGGTCTCGATCTCATGCTCGTCAACTCCGGCGGTCCGCCGCCCGGCGGGTTCGAGGATCTCGACGAAGCGGCCTGGACCCGGGCCATCGATGGGACCCTGCACAGCGCGCTGCGGCTCATCCGGGCCGCGCTCCCGCACCTGCGCGAGAGCGATCGGCCATCCATCCTGGTCATCCTGTCCTCGTCGGCCCGCGAGCCGATCCCGGGCCTGACCACGTCCAACCTGATCCGACCGGGCCTCGTCGGGCTGATCAAGTCGCTGGTCGCCGAGATCGCCCCGATCCGGATCAATGGGCTTGCGCCCGGACGCGTCGCCACCGACCGCATCGCCCAGCTGGACGCGGCCACGGCGACACGGACCGGGGCGACGCCCGAGGCCATCCACGAAGCCATGGTCGGGCGCATCCCGCTTGGGCGCTACGGCGACCCGGCCGAGGTCGGACGCCTGGGGGCCTTCCTGCTCAGCCCCGCCGCCTCGTACGTGACCGGCGCGATCGTGCCCGTGGACGGTGGCCTGGTCAGGAGTCTGCCGTGATCCGTCGAGTCTTCCTGTGGGCCGCCCGCAACCGCTGGCTGAAGGAGCGCCTGCCGAAGCTGCGCTTCATGCAGCGGG
>JANOTJ010000135.1:0-4781 GCA_031416295.1 Chloroflexota bacterium | reverse complement strand
CTGAGCCAGCTGCTGCGCCTGTCGGCCTACTGGCTGGGGCTCGTCGCCGTCGCCAACGGCATCGGCATCATCCTCCAGGAGCGGATCAAGGACCTCGTCCCGGACCCGACGATCCAGTACACGACCCTCGGCATCATCCAGGCGGCCGGCGTGGTCATCGCGGTCCTCGTCCAGCCGATCGCCGGGTCCGTCAGCGACTACACGATCAGCCGCTTCGGTCGGCGCAAGCCCTACATCCTCGTCGGGACGTTGCTCAACCTGCTGTTCCTCATCGGGATCGCGACATCGAACACCGTGCTCGCGGTGGGGGCGTTCGTGACCCTGCTCCAGCTCAGTGCGAACTTCGCGCAGGGGCCGTTCCAGGGGTACGTGCCAGATCTCGTGCCGGCCAGCCAGGTCGGGCTGGCGAGCGGTCTCATCGGCCTGTTCACGGTGCTCGGCGTCGTCGTCGGCGCGGCCCTCGCGTCGATCGGCCTCGCGACCGGCGATTTCACGATCCCGACGATCGCGCTCGGCGTCATCGAGCTGATCACAATGCTGTCGCTGTTCTTCCGGCTCGATGAGGGCCGAGCGGCCAAGGACCGGGCCGGCCGGAGCTGGGCCGCGGTCGCCAGGGAGGCGTGGGGTCACGACGTCCTGCGCGAACGCAGCTTCATGTTCCTCGTGGCGTCGCGTTTCTTCGTCCTCGGTGGCGGCGCGTTCCTCGTCACGCTGCTCGTGCCGTACCTCGAGCGGGCGCAGGCCATCACGGACCCCGAGGAGCGGGCGGTGCTCATCCTCGTCGCGACCGGCATCGTGGCCCTGTGTACCGCGATCTCGACCATCCCCGCGGCCCGGCTCGGCGACCGGCATGGCCGCAAGCGGGTGATCTACGTCGCCTGTGTCATCGCCGCGCTCGGGATGGGGATCTGTGCCGTCGCGCCATCCGTTCCGACGTTCGTCGTCGGGGCGATCCTCATGGGGATCGGCACGGGCAGCTTCCTGGCCGTTGACTGGGCACTCATGACCGACATCATCCCGAAGGCGTCATCCGGCCGATTCATGGGCATCTCGAACGTAGCGACCGCGACCAACGGGGTGATGTCGGGGTTCATCGGCGGGCTGCTGATCGACGCGTTCGTGCGCGTTGGCTCGCCAGAGCTCGGGCCGCGCGTGGCATTTCTGCTGGCACCGGTGTGGTTCGCGCTGGGGGCGTTGTTGCTGCGGCCGGTCGTGGAGCGACGGCGCGAGGACGATGGCTCGCCTGGGGTTGTCCGGGCTGAGCCGGGCGTGGCCTGAGGGGTCCAGGAGAGGGTGCGTCGATGAGCATCGACAGCGCGTCGTCCACTGCGTCCGACGAGGGGGTCGCAGCCTCGTTCCGGCCGACGACGGCCTTTGCCGAAGTCTTGCCTCCGCCCTGGCTCTGAAGCCAACGACGATCGAGGAATCGACCGACCTTCCTCCGTGCTCGCTACCCGCTTTCGCAGCCGACGCCGTCGTTGTTGCCGTCAAAGCCGTGGGGGTCGGCGCCGATGACGGTGAAACGGCGCTCGGTGATGTCGCCGCAATCGAGATCGGGCGGATACGGCGGGATGCACACGTCCGGGTAGGACGGGTCGCAGGAGCCGCCACCGCCGCCGGTCGCGGGAGCCGGGTCGTAGCCCTCCATCGACAGGTTCCACAGGCCGCACGTGCTCGTGACCTCGAATACGGCGTCAGCGAAGGGCGTGTCGTAGCGCCGATTGCCGGTCTCGCTCTCGCCGGCCGCGACCCGGACCGTGCTCTTGATGACGGCTGCCGACTGGGGCTGGATCTGCCAGGCGACCTGGCAGTCGCCCTTCGACGAGGCACTGACGCTCCAGCGCACGGTGACTCGATCGGCGAGGAAGGCGAGTGACGTCCACATGAAGCTGCCGATCCGTCCCTCGAATCGTGCGCGTTCATCGGACCTGATGAGGAGCGGGTCATCGACGATGGCCACGAGCGCGGCGGGCGTGGCAGCAGATGTAGGCGTCTCGGCCCACAGGCCGACTTCGGCGGTGCGGGCCGCTTCCTGGGCCGCCGTCAGCAGGTCCACGTAGGCGACGTCGGGAGGATAGGTCGACACCTTCGCGAAGCCCCTGCGGACCAGTTCGAGGTTGACCAGGACCCACCCCCCGCCGTCCTGGATCCAGACGTTGCGCAGCAGTCGATCGAACCGGTCGGTCTCGGAGATGTCGCGCTCGAGAATGACGTCGCGCCCGTCGACGAGGGCGATGTTCGCGGCGGTCGCCGCATCGGCGAGCTCCCTGACGAGCGGGTCCGCCGCGTCGGGCTCGGGCGTGTCCATGCCGATGTAGCGGATGGGGTATTCCGTGCCATCGATCACCACGCGGATGGTGTCGCCGTCCACGACCCGGGTGACCGTGCCGACCTCTGTCTCGCCGGTCGGGCCGGTCGGGCCGGTCGGACCGAAGGTCGGCGCGGGCTCGGCGGTCGGGGTGGTCGTGGGCGACGCGTTGGCGGTGTTCGTGGCCGTCGGGACCGGCGTCGGGGTCGGCGTCGGCGTCGCGCCGATGGCGGCCGCGGCGCTCGGGGTCGGGGTGCCGCCATCGGACGGTTCCAGCGCGTTGCCGAGCGCGCCCAGGGCGACGAGCGCGGCCACGCCATAGGCAGCCCAGCGGCGCTTCGATCGACGCGGTGCGGGCGGGGCGCCGATCGATGGCGTCGAGGCCGTGACCCAGAGGGTCTCGGTCGGTGACTCGTCATCGGGAAGCGGGACCACGAGTTCGGCGCCGCACGCACCGCAGAACCGCTGCTGGAACGTCGGCTCGCCGCACTGCGGGCATGTCCCGCCAGCCAGGGTCACGGTACGCGCTCGGATCGGATGGTCAAGGAGCTCCCATGGTTCGTTGTCGCGGCCGCGGTCAAGGCCCATCCTACGTGCCGCGCCCCAGGCTGCCACCCCGAGGATGGATGGTGCTGCCTGCGCCCGGCCAAGCGGACCGCCGCGCATGACTTCGACGGCCATACGGTCCGCCGGTAACACCATCTCGGGGCGGCCACGGGACGCCCATGGAGTAGTGTCGTCCTGCCGCGTGGAGAGATCGCGTACCGAGCCGATGTCAAGACGCCGCCGAGCGAGGGATGCTGCACATGGCGATCGTCGGAAAAGTCGGGGTCATCCAGGGGCCGCTGGATCGCGCCAGCGGTGGCGAAGCCACGCGGAGCCTGACAGAAGCGCGCGGCGAGGATCGCGACGAGACCCGCTCCAAGGTCGAGCGGATCGGCGTCGTCTTCGTCCATGGGATCGGCGACCAGCGGGCCGGGCTGACCTTGATCAGCTGGGCGCGCCCGGTGATCCGACTCATCGGGCGCTGGACGGCCACGACGCCAGGCGTCGAGCCATCGATCGACCCGGTCGTCACCAGCAACATCGATTTCTCCGGCTCGACCTTCCCGACCGTCGAGATCACTGTCCCCGGCGGCACCGTCGGGGATGATGTCCACGAAGCCCAGCACTGGGTGCTGACCGAATCGTGGTGGGCGACCCGCGTGTCGCCACCATCGATCGGGGAGATGTTCCGATGGTTGGTGCCGGCAGAGATGCTCCGGATCTTCCGCGGCATCGTCCATGGCCAGGCCACCCAGGGTTCGCGCGTGTGGGCGATCATCGACGCCGTCTTCAGCGCACTGTTCATGGTCCCGGCCGTGATCCTCGCCGTCCTGCTCTACGCCGTCTCCCGCGTGCTGCGGGTCATACCCATCGGAGCGCTGCAGAACGCAGCCTTCGTCCGCGGGCTCGAGTTCTTCCTCGTGGACTGGTTCGGTGACGTGCGGGTGCTCCTCACGGATCGAGCCCAGGCCGCGAACATCCGCAATCGGGTCGCGCTGTCCATCCGCGCCCTGCACGACTACGGCTGCGATCGCGTCGTCATCCTCGCCCATTCCGGCGGCTCGATCGTCAGCTACATGACCCTCACTGACCCGAGCCTGTTCGGCGACCCGAACCTGCGCGTCGACCGGCTGATCACCCACGGGCAGGCCCTGAGCCTCGCCTGGCGACTCGGGCACGCAACGGATCCATGGGCGGCGGACCAGCAGGAGGATCGCCTGTATGCAGGCGACCGATTGCGGCGATCTCTCGTTGAGGTCATCGCCACGGACCGGAAGGCCCTGGACTGGCACGACTTCTGGGCGACCCACGATCCCGCGCCGGCAGGTGGCTTTGGCAGCACCGACGACGACGTCTCGACGCCGGAGGATTGCCACGGGACGACGACACGGGTCTTCAACCGGATGAGCCTGCGCGGCGACCATGGAGGCTACTGGGACAACGACGAAGAGTTCGTCCTGCCCGTAGTCCGACTCATCGAGCGCCAGGATCAGATGACGCCGACTCGGTTCTTCCCTGTCGAGCCGGCGCAGTCACGAGCCGGGCATCGCGAGGACCGGGTCCGCCAGCTGTCGTTCGCCTGGCTCGCCGTGATGATCACGGCCATAGCAGCGATCCCGCTGTCGATCGTCGACGCGCGCCTACCCGGCGATACCGGCAACCTGGAGGACTTCGGACAGGTCGCCTACGGCATCGTGGCCTGGGCCTACGGGAGCGTCGTGTCGGTCCTCGGGTCGCTCGTGGACCTGCCGACCCTGCCGGGCCGGATCACCGGCCTGCCAGCCGAGCTGCTGGGGATCGCCTTCATGGTCGGACTCTTCGTCATCGCAGGCCGCGGGATGGTCTCAGTCTGGAACCGCTGGGATGCCCGGGAACGGCTCCTCGCCCTGCAGCCGGCGCCGGACCAGCGAGCGACGACCGCGCTTTC
>JANOTJ010000134.1:0-2784 GCA_031416295.1 Chloroflexota bacterium | reverse complement strand
CGGCTCCGTTACACCCCCCAGGCACGTCAGGGAACCAGGGGATCGGCTTCAGCGCTGGGCACCGATCAGGTCCCCAAGGGCCTCCCTGGCTTGCGCTCGGCCACGTCGGACGCCGCGGCGCGAGGTCCGGTTCCGCCAGACCATGGCTGGCTCGGGGACCCGATGACCGTCTGACGCATGTCGCACGAACCCGCGGGAGGTACACCTAGGCCTGCGCGGGCCGCCCACAGCGCCACGCGAATCGGTACGCTGATGACATGGACCAGGCAAGGGCCGTGATCATCGGAGGTGGCGTCGGCGGGACGTCCATCGCCTACCACCTCGCCGAGCGAGGCTGGCACGACATCGTCCTCGTGGAGCGAGCCGAGCTGACCAGCGGCAGCACCTTCCACAGCGCCGGCCTCGTCGGTCAGCTGCGCGGCTCGGTCACGCTCACCCGGATGATGATCTACAGCGTCGAGCTGTATCGGCGACTAGCCGCGGAGACCGGCGTCGATCCCTCCTGGCACGAAGTGGGATCCATCCGCCTGGCATCGTCCGTCGCGCGGATGGAGGAGCTGGAGCGACAGGTGGGCTGGGCGAGGACCTTCGGGCTGCCGATGGATCTCATCAGCCCGGCCCAGGCACAGGATCGGTTCCCGCTGATGTCCACCGAGGGCGTGCTCGGCGGCGTGTGGCTGCCGACCGATGGCTGGCTTGATCCGTCAGGTCTTGCGCAGGCCCTCGCGGCCGGTGCGCGAGCCCGCGGCGCGACGATCCGGACGGGGACACGGGTGGTGGCCATCGGCACGCAGCGGGGCCGGGTGACCGGGGTCACGGTGGAGCACCACGGTGAACGCGAGGAGATCCGCGCGGACATCGTCGTCAACGCCGGTGGGATGTTCGCGCCGGAGATCGGCCGGATGGCGGGAGTCACGGTGCCCATCATCCCGATGGCCCACCAGTACCTGTTCACCGAGCCCATGGACGGCGTCCACGCCGACCTGCCGCAGCTGCGCGACCCGGACAACCTCGTCTACTTCCGCGAGGAGGTCGGTGGCCTGTGCATGGGCGGCTACGAGCGCGATCCCGCCCCTTGGGCGCTCGATGGCGTGCCGGCCGATTTCAACGGCAGGCTCCTGGCACCCGACATGGACCGCTTCCAGCCGATCATGGAAGGCGCCATCCGACGCGTCCCGGCGATCGCCGACGCCGGGGTGAGCCGGGTCATCAACGGACCCGAGGGCTTCACGCCGGACAATGAGTTCATCCTCGGCGAATCGGCCGTCCGGGGCTTCTTCGTGGCGGCCGGGTTCTCCGCCCACGGCATCGCCGGCGCCGGCGGCATCGGGCGCCAGGTGGCGAGCTGGATCGTCGATGGTCAGCCCGAGCTCGACCTGTGGAAGATGGACATCCGCCGGTTCGGCCCGGCATACCGCTCGCGCGACTACACGCTCGCGCGTTCGATCGAGAACTACGCGACCTATTACGACATCCACTACCCGAACGAGGAGCGCCAGGCCGGTCGGCCGCTGCGCACGTCGCCGACCTTCGAGCAGCTCACGGACCTGGGCGCCGTCTTCGGCGAGAAGTCCGGCTGGGAGCGTCCCAACTGGTTCGAATCGAACGCCGCGGCGGGCGTGGAAGCCCTGCGCCCGCGCGGATGGGCGGGCCGCCACTGGTCGCCGGCCATCGCGGCCGAGGCACTGGCCTCCCGGCGCACGGCAGGGCTCTTTGACGAAAGCTCCTTCGCCAAGCTGGAGGTCGCAGGATCCGGAGCCCTGGCGTTCCTCGAGCGGATGTGTGCGAATCGGATCGACCGGCCGGTCGGGTCCATCGTGTACACGCAGCTCCTTGACGCCCGCGGCGGGATCCAGGCCGACCTGACCGTCACGCGCGTGGCTGCGGCCACATTCCTGCTGGTCACGGGCACGGCCTTCGGCAACCACGATGCCTCGTGGTTGCGCGCGCATCTGCCGGACGACGGTTCGGTGACCGTTCGCGACATCACGGCGAGTCGGGTGTGCCTTGGCCTGTGGGGACCGAACGCCCGCGACATCCTGGCCAGGGTCACGCACGACGACGTCTCGGACGCCGGCTTCCCGTACCTCACCGCCCGCGAGATCAGCGTCGGCCACGTGCCCGTGTTCGCCCTGCGGGTCACCTACGTCGGGGAGCTCGGCTGGGAGCTATACGCCCATGCCGAGTACGGCCGGACCCTGTGGTCCACGCTCTGGGACGCCGGCCGCGAGCATGGACTCGTGGCCGCAGGCTATCGGGCGCTCGATGCGCTGCGGATCGAGAAGGGCTACCGGGTGTGGTCCTCCGACATCACCCCCGACGAGACTCCATACGAGGCGGGACTCGGGTTCGCCGTGGACCTCGACAAGGGCGATTTCCTCGGGCGCGAGGCGCTCGTCGCGGCCCGGGCCGCCGGACCCCGCAAGCGCCTGCGTTGTCTCGTTCTTGACGATCCCCGGTCGGTCTGCCTCGGCAACGAACCGGTCCGGGTCGACGGCGAGGTCGTCGGACGGGTCACCAGTGGTGGCTACGGGTTCGCCGTCGAGCGCTCCATCGCGTTCGCGTACCTGGCACCGGATCGGGCGGCCATCGGGACCCGCGGCGAGGTGGACGTCTTTGGCACCTGGGTCGGCTGCGAGGTCGTGCGCGAACCCCTGTACGACCCGACGAATGCGAGGATCAGGGCATGAGCGATCGGATGACGCCCGGCGACGGCAGCTATGGCCCCGAATGGTCGGCAGGGCTGCGTCGGGGCACGGATGCGGAGCTGCGCTCGTGGCTGGC
>JANOTJ010000133.1:0-3343 GCA_031416295.1 Chloroflexota bacterium | reverse complement strand
AACTGGATCCCGTCGAAGCCCACGATGCCGATGTCCTCGGGGACGCGCAGGTCGTAGCGGCGCAGGGCGTCCATGAGCGCCAGGGCCAGGACGTCCTCGTAGCAGATCAGGACCTCCGGCAGATCGGCGGCGATCAGCGCGTCGATCGTGTCCGCCGAGCGCCACGCATCGTCAGGGCTCGGGAAGCGGTCGAGCTGGCCCGCGAGACGGTGCCGCTTGAGTGCCCGTCCGACAGCTTCGCGATGGACGGTGCTGGACGCCCGCGCCCCGCTTCCCACGTACGCGATATCGCGGTATCCGGCCTGCACGAGGTGATCGACGACGGCGTCCACGCCGCTCGCATCGTCGGTCATGATCACGCCCGGGACGAGCGGACCGCGGTAGATGCCGACGCGGCGATGATCGGGCTGGACGGTGATCAACCGGTCGGGACGGACGCGCGTCTGCGCCTCGTTCAGGGCCATGACGTTGGACACGGTCGCGACGCCCTCGGCGGCATGTTCGGCGAAGATCCGGAGCGCCTTGCGCTCCAGGGCGAGATCCTGCAGTCCGGCGGCGAAGATGACCCGATAACCACTGGCCCAGGCCTCCTGCTCGAAGGCGGCCGCGATCTGGCCATGGACAGGGTCGCTCAGGTTCGCCAACAGCAGCCCGAGGATCCGCGTCTGTTGCGCCCGGAGACTGCGCGCCGCGGCGTTCGGGACGTACTCCAGATCGAGCGCGGCCTGCTTGACCGCGAGGCGCGTCGGCTCGCTGATACGCGGATCGTCGACCAGGGCGCGGGAGGCGGTGGATCTCGAGACATTGGCCATCCGGGCGACGTCATCCAGCACGACCCTGCGATGCGGCACCTTGTCGCTGGTTGCCAACGTCGGTCTCAGCGCCCTACGCGAGGACGCGCGATGCGACGGAGCGGAATTGCTCGGCGCGCGCCCGCGCAACGTCCGGGCCGTCACGCATCCGGAGTCCGAATGGCGCGAGGTTCGGGTCCTGGACGCCGATCGAGAAACTCATCGATCGTCCCAGCAGACCATCGGTCGCGGGCAGCATCCCGGGCTCGTACCGCGTCGGCCGGTCATCCGTGCAGGTGCACTCGAACGGACAGCCACGACCGGTCACGGTCCGCCCCGTGAGCACGTGTTCCATGTGCGTGTACACGTGCCAGCCGGAGGTCGCCAGGGTGATCGAACCGAGCTCGCTCGTGATCGCCGTGGCAGTCGCTGCGTCCGGGAAGATCACCACCAGATGGGTGGCCAGGTCGCCGTCCGGGTCCGGCAGCGCGCGAAACCTGATCCCCGGGATGTCCCCGATGATCTCCTTGACGATGTCCCGGTTCGCGCGCAGGTGATCGCGGATCTGATCAAGCCGGCGGACCTGGGCAAGGAGCACGGCGCCTTGTAGTTCGGTCATCCGCAGGTTCAGTCCAAGGAAGGGCCGACGGCCGACCTCGATCCCGCGCCGGTTCGGGCTGTGGCCCTGGTCGTGCATCGCGAAGGCGCGGCGGTACAGGTCTTCGTCGTCGGTCATGAGCATCCCGCCATCGCCGCAGGTGATCGTCTTGAACTCGTTGAAGCTGTAGATGCCGGCAGCCGCCTGTCCGCCGACCCAGCGACCGCGGTACGTCGCCCCGAAGGCCTGCGCGGCGTCCTCGATCAACGGGATGGCGTGTCGCGCCGCGACCGCCTTGAGCTCGTCGAGCCGTGCCGGGTTGCCCAGCATGTGGACCACGATGATCGCCCTGGTCCGCGACGTGATCCGGGCCTCCACATCGATCGGGTCGAGATCGAACGACTCGTCGACCTCGGCGAGGACGGGCCGGGCGCGGGCATAGACGACCGACGAGATGGTCGCCACAAAGGTGAACCCAGGCACGATGACCTCATCCCCCGGGCCGATCCCGAGCCCGACAAGGGCCAGGAACAACGCGCTCGTGCCGGCGTTGACCGCAAGGGCGTAGCGCGTCTGCGAGAGCTCCGCGACCAGCTCCTCAAAGTGCCTGACCTTGGCAGGAAACGAGTCGTCATCCGGCCCGAACCGCGACAGGTGACCACTGGCCACGACATCCGCGAGTTCGGCCAGCTCCTCGGCTCCGAGGAGGTCCAGACCTGGGCCAGGCATCGAAGGGGCGTCCTCCTGGGTCGTGCGCAACCGATTGCAGGAAGGTAGCATCGGCCGATCTCAACGTCAATATCCCGATGTGATCGCCTCGGATCAGCGGTTGCCCGCCGACGCGCCGCCTCCGACGGGGATCGCGACCGGCCGGCCGGCCCAGTCCTGCGCGACCCAGGCGAAGGCCGGGTCGATGTACTGGGTCACCGGGCGAACGTCGCCGCCCATGAAGTTGAGGTAGTACACGTTGGTGCCGGGCGCCGCCACGACCGTGTGATAGCCCTCGTGGACGAGCACCAGATCGCCGTCCTTCGCGCAGATCGACAGGTCCAGCCCGCTCTCCGGCGAATAGATCCGCTGGATCGCGAAGCCATCCCGCGGCTGGAGGCGGAAGTAATAGGTCTCCTCGTGATACGAGCTTCCATTCGTCCCGTCATGGCGATGCGGTGGAAAGCTCGACCAGTTCCCGCTCGGCGTGACGATCTCGTAGGCGAGCAGGCGTTCCGCGGGCAGGCTGAGGTCCAGGGTGCCGGTCACCCCACGACTGACATTCGCGCCGCCACGGACCGAGTTGGGGATCTCATCGGGCGTGAACAGCCGCGCCGGAAAGCGTCCTTCGGCGGGCACGCCGCCCGCAGCGAACTCGAACGCCTCGATGGCCGTGATCGAATACGGGGTTCCCGGCGGCAGGTAGGCCACCTGCGGAACCTCGCTGAAGACATCGCGACGGGAGACCGTGTGCGTCTGCCCCGCGAATCGGAACACCGCGCTCCCGCTGAGCGGGACGATCGCAACCTCGTCCGGCCCCGTATCCCCCTCGTGCCGCTGCCCGTTGCCGAGGGCCACCACGCTGGAGCTGATGTACTTCCATCCGACTGACTGCGGGCTGATCTCCAGGACGGTCCCGGGCGCGGGGCCCGAGCTGAGACTGCGGATCGGGACGGTGTTCATGAGGTCTCCTCGACAACGAGATTGAGTTCGGTGAGCACTCGCTGCGCTACCCGTGAGGCCGACAGGCCGTGCTTCTCGAGCAGGAACTCGTTGGGCGCGGATTCACCCCAGCAGTCGTCCATCCCGATGCGCACCAGACGCTGTGGCAGGTGGCTGCTGACGATCTCGGCGATCAGCCCGCCAAGGCCGCCGATGACGTTGTGCTCCTCGACGCTCACGAGCAGCTCCGACCGTCCAGCCGCGCGCACGATGGAGGCGGCGTCCACTGGCTTGAGGCACGGCA
>JANOTJ010000132.1:0-8454 GCA_031416295.1 Chloroflexota bacterium | reverse complement strand
GCGCCATCGGGCAGCGCAAGGGTCACCTCGCGAGTGCCAGCGAGTTCACGCTGGACCGCGAAGAGGCGCACCCGGACGTGCATCGCGGACGACATCAGACGAGGAGCCCAGCGCCGAAGTACAGGCCCGCCGCGAGGATCGTGCCCGACGCGATCGTCCCGACGTTGATGTACAGGAGGCCGGTCGCCGACTCCATCGAGCGGCTCCGTGCGGTCTGGATGGCGGCCCACGACACGATCAGCGGGAAGATGAGCCCGACGATCAGGCGCAGCCACACGAACAGCGCCCACGGTCCGACGAGGGCCGCGAACGGGGCGACGGCGGCCGGACCCGCGCCCGTCGCGATGAACACCACGAACAGGACGACCTGGAGCGCCACGATCCCGGTCAGGACGCGCGCCAGCAGGATCAGCGGGGCCTCAGGCAGCTTCGGCGTGACGAGGTACCAGTGGCCGAGGATCATCGCTGCGAAGACGCCCCCGGTCGCCGCCGAGAGGACGGCAAGCTCGACGAGGAGAGCGACTCCGCCGAGCCCGGGCCCGCCCCAGGCGAGCGCGGCGAAGCCCAGGGTCAGGGCGCCCGCAGCGACCGCGCCAAGCTCGAGATGCGGGGCCAGTCGCGGCATCACGCGACGGGCGACGAGGGCCACGACGACCAGCAGGACGAAGCCCGCGAGCGCTGACCGCCGGGGCGCGTCGAAGGTCGCATCGGCCACGACCGGCGAGTCGCCGAGGGATGCCGGCAGGGCGCCGTCGCTGAGATACGCCAGCGCCCCGAAGCCGATGGCGCAGATCGTGGTAAAGCCCAGGAACCCACGGGTCGCGCCGGACGTTCGTCGCAGGAGGATGACCGCCGCGTACGAGCCGAGGGCGAGTCCGGTCAGCACGGTCCAGTTGATGAACGCAAGATTCTGGGCGATCTGCTGGGCGGACACCACGCGAGTGTAGCGGCGCGGCTAGCATGGCCCGACACCCACGCCACTACCTTGAGGTGCATCGCCATGGGACTCCCCGCCGGATCGACCATCACCTGGTACGGCCACGCCTGCATCGAGATCTCGACGGCCGGCGGCCGGACGGTGCTCATCGATCCCTGGTTCGGCAACCCGCTGAGCCCGAAGGCGGCGGACAGCGTCACGGTCTGCGACCTGCTCCTGGTCACGCACGGACACGGCGATCATCTGGGCGACGCGGTGGCGCTCGCCTCCCGCCTGCGACCGGCCTGGCCGTGCATCCACGAGATGTCGCTGTGGCTCGCCCGACGACTGCCCGGCGGCGCAGACCAGGTCATCGGGATGAACAAGGGCGGCACGCTGGCGGTCGCCGGCCTGCGGGTCACGATGACCGGCGCGGACCACTCAGCCGGCGACTGGAACGCCGGCGCCGAGACGACCCTGTACCTCGGGGAGCCGGCGGGTTTCGTCATCGAACTCGAGGACGGATTCCGCGTCTACCACGCGGGTGATACCCAGGCCTTCGGGGACATGGCCCTCATCCGCGAACTGCATCGGCCGGACCTCGCCATCCTGCCCATCGGTGGCCACTACACGATGGACCCTGTGGGTGCGGCACTCGCGGTGGAGTTGCTGGGGGTCAGCGAGGTGATGCCTATCCACTACGGCACGTTCCCAGCCCTCGCAGGCACACCGGACGAGCTTCGCGCGGCGCTCGCAGCTCGCGGCCTCGGCGCGGTCACGGTGCACGCGCCGGCGCCGGGTAACTCGATCGGGGGACCTTCGTGACCGACGACCTGCATCCGGCCACGACATCCAACGCCGCCGCCGCATCGGAACGATCATGTCGCTCCTGCGGAGCGCGTCTCGAACGGCTCTTCGTCGATCTCGGGATGTCGCCGCCGTGTCAGGACTTCCTGACCGCCGACCGTCTCCGCGAACCGGAGACGTTCTACCCGCTGGATGTCCGCATCTGCGATGCGTGCCTGCTGGTGCAGCTGCCGGCCTACCTCGCTCCGGAAACGATCTTCCGCGAGTACGCCTACTTCTCGTCCTTCAGCTCCAGCTGGATCGATCACGCCGAGCGATTTGTCGAGGAGGCGATTCGGCGCCAGGGGCTGGGACCGACATCGAGCGTCGTCGAGATCGCCAGCAATGACGGCTATCTGCTTCAGCACGTCGTCCGCCGAGGGATCCCCGCCCTTGGCGTCGAGCCCGCCCGCAACATCGCGGCCGTGGCGGTGGAGCGCGGCATCCCGACCATCGACGAGTTCTTCGGCCAGGCTCTCGCCGACGAGATCGTGGCTCGATCTGGCCGCGCGGACCTGGTCGTGGCCAACAACGTCTTCGCGCACGTCCCGGACCTGAATGACTTCACGTCGGGACTCGCGACGCTGCTGGCTCCTGGCGGGCTCCTGTCAATCGAGGTCGCCTACCTCGCCAGACTCATCGACCATAACGAGTTCGACACCATCTATCACGAACACTACATGTACTACACGCTGCTAAGTGCCGGGGCGGTGCTGGCGCGTCATGGTCTACGCGTCCTGGACGTCGAGCAGCTCGCGACCCATGGGGGTTCCCTTCGACTCTGGATCGTGCACGAGGGTGACCCGCGACCGACCACGGCGGCCGTCGAGCGCCTGCGCGGTGAGGAGGCGGCAGCCGGCTACGGCGAACCAGGCGGCTTTGCGGGGTTCTCGGCTCGGGTCGCGACGGTCAAGCGCGACCTGTTGCGATTCCTCGTCGACGAGCGCCGCCAGGGCGCCACCGTTGCTGGCTACGGGGCGCCGGCTAAAGCAAACACGCTCCTCAACTACTGCGGGATCCGGACGGACCTCATCGATTACCTCGTGGACCGCAATCCGTACAAGCACAGCCGCTTCACGCCCGGGACCCACATCCCGATCCATCCACCCGAGCACCTGGAACGCGATCGACCTGACGTGATCCTCATCCTGGCCTGGAACCTCCGGGATGAGATCGCCGAGCAGCTGGCCTACACCCGGGCGTGGGGAGCCAGGCTGGCCGTCCCGGTCCCGACGCTCGAGGTGTTCCAGCCGGGCTGATGGGGCGCGTCGACATTGCAGATCCGAGGTGCGACGATCGTCCCTGTCCCGGTCGCCATGCCCGGTCCAGGGCGACTTGCCGTACCGTAGCGTTGCGTCCGGGCCGACCGCTTCTCGATCCCGTACAGCCGACGGAGACACGAACATCGACCTACTGCTCGCGTTGGCCGGCGTCGTCTGGGTGGCGGGATCTGCCACGGTCAGCGGCCGCCTCGCCGCCCGACGCCACCGTCAGGTACCGCTTTGGGCCGCCTTCGGCGCGATCCTGGGGCCGCTGGCCGCAGTGCTGTTGTGGCTGGCCCCCCTCGGACGTTGTTCCGTCTGTCAGGCGCCGGTTCGTGGCTGGCTGACGACGTGCGGCTGGTGCGGCAACGATCTGCGTGCGCTGACGGTAGCCCCTGCCGATTCGCGAGTCGCTGCCCAGAGTCCGTCGCCGGTACCGTCCGTCGAGCGCTCGCCTCGCAAGCAGTCGGGCGCGTCCCGGCGAGTTCGTCCTGCAACGCCATCGGCGAGATCGTCCCCGACCCGAGCCGCAGGCGGGAAGCGTGCGGCGGCCGTCTCCCAGACGCGGGCCAAACGGCCGCCTCAGGCTGTCCGCGACGAGAGCGTCCGGTCGGTCGACGCAGCGGCACCCAGTGCCGCGGCCCGGATCCTTGCATCCGGGGTGTATCTGACCGGCAACGTCGGCCTGGAAGCAGGGCTGCGCTACACGGTCGAGCTGGATGGACCCGTACTGCGGGTCCGTGGACCCGTGGACTCAGCCCCGATGTCGTGCGTCGCCGAGCTGCATCTCAGCATCGTGGATGCCACCGGTTTCGTCGAGCGGCTGGTGATCAGCGAGATACGGGAGGGCACGGCCAGAACGTTCCTTGTCTTCATGTCGCTGGCCGGCGGGGCACCGGAGGCCGTGGCGGATGAGATCGTCCGGGCCGCCACGACCGAGCGCGGAGTCCCGACGTGAAAAGCATGCGTCGTGCCCCATCCGGTCTGATGAGCCATCTGCGGGCCATCGGTCCCGAAGCGGTCGCCACGGCCCTCTCGATCGTGGTTGTCGCAGGGTTGGTGGTCGCCCTCGCCTCCGCGGCGGGCAAGGCGGACGGATCGGCGGGGCCATCCAGCACGAGTTCGGCGCCTCCCGGCACAGCTCAGCCAACGACCGCGATCCCTCCGACCCCGGTGCCCTGGCGCACCTTGGCTGCCTCGATGATCGACGAGCATCTTCGGATGGTCGACATGCGCGAAGAGTTGCGCTCGACGCTCGGGATCGAGGCGGTCCCGACGAGCACATTCGTCCGTCAGCTACGCGCCGCGGTCACTGCCCTGCGGTCGACGGCCAGGATGGTCGAAAGCCTCGCCGAGACCGGTCTGCGTGCGGACATCGTGGACGACCTCCGGGACGTCAATGAGCGGGCCCTTGATGCCGGTATCGCCACACTCCAGGCGTCGGTCCAGAACGATGCGGCCTATCGCAACGGAGCGAGCGCGGTCATCCAAGCCCTGGACCCGCTTGATGCACTGCTGGTCCGCCTCGCCGCTGCGAGTGGTCTCCCGGCGCCTTGATTGCGACCGCCACCGGGACCCGGCCCGTCGCCTTCAGCGAGTCCCTGAGGCCGTCGGCGCGGCGAAGCCGAAGTGCGCCGCCTGCTCTACCCACAGGCGATGCGCGAGGCTGCCCGTCGGCAGGGTCACGTCGTCGAAGGTCAGGGCAGCATCCATCTCCACGTCACGCACGAGGATCGCCCCATCCGAGAGGCCGATCGGCAGCAACCGTTCCGATCTGGCGATCTCGCGGTCCTCGACCATGCCGTAGACCGTGAACCCACCGATGCCGTCCAGGACCTCGCCGGCCCGAAGAGGCCGCTTGGCCTGGCTGATGACCTCGGTGACCGGGGCACCCAACGGCGCGGCGGCCGCGTCACGCAGCAGCACTGCCCGGGCGACGGATTGGACCGTCTCCAGTGGACCGAGATGGAACGGACGATAGAACGTGTAGACCGGACCCTCACCCATCTTGTAGAAGCGCATGTAGTCGCGGGTCAGGGGGTCGTCCTCGTACGCGAGCACGAAGATGCCGAAGCTCGGCTCGGCACCAAGGACGTAGTCGACGATCGGGCGCCGCAGCAGGGCATCGATATCGAAGACGTCGGGCGCCTCCTCGACCCGGCTTGCGCGCGGTCCGAGCATCCCGCGCGTCGCCACCCCGAACCCTGTGGCATTACTGACCACCACCATCTCGGCGGCGATCTTCGTGCCGTCCGCGAATGAGGTGATCATCTTGGGCCGTTGCCCATGCGCTTCGGCAAAGGCGCGCTGCGTCTCGGGCGTGCGCCGATGGTCGAGCAGGCTCTTGATATTGCCAGCGAGCAGGGGCCGGAACCCGAGCAGTCGCACTTCGTCGATGAGGTCGACGATCACAGCGGGCTGATCCCCGGCCATGTTCGAGATGACCACCCCGGCGCGATCCGCGAGCACCTTGAGCAGCGGACCGATGGTCGAGTCCAGCTCGGCGTTGATCAGGATGAGGTCCTTGCCAGCCTCGATGGCGGCCTGCGCCACCATCGCGCCGAACTCGACCTCCCCGGTCGCCTCGACGATGACGTCGATCCGTCCATTGCTCGCCAGCAGCGTGGGATCGTCGGTGATCACCGGCCGGTTCGCGGCAATCGCCGCATCGAGCTCCGCGGTCGTCGTCGCTCGCTCGATCGAGTCCACACCGGCACCACGATAGGCTCGCGCGGCGGACTCGATCGTCCGGTTCGAGATGGCGACGAGCTCCATCCCGGGCGTTCGGCGGATGACCCGGGCCGCGAAGCCTCGGCCGGCGTACCCCGCACCCACCAGGCCGACCCGCACGGGGTTGGCGGCGGCGGCACGTTCCTCGAGTGCCCGCAGGAGAGCGCTCATGTGCTGCCGTCCAGCACGAGATCGGCCCAGGATCGATCCTTGTCGGACAGGGTCACGCCCTCCGTGATCGGCCACGCGATGCTGAGCGTCGGGTCGTCCCACCGGATGCCGCGCTCGGCGTCCGGCACGTACCGATGGGACACCTTGTAGCTGACCTCGGAATGGTCCTCCAACGTCTGATAGCCGTGTGCGCAGCCTTCCGGGACGAACACGATGTCGTGCGCCTCGGCGTCGATCACGTGGCCCTGCCATCGACCGTACGTGGCCGAATCCGGGCGCAGGTCGACCGCGACATCGAAGACGGCTCCGCGCGTGCACCGGAGCAGCTTCGACTCAAGGTGTGGACGTACCTGGTAGTGGAGCCCACGGATCGTTCCGCGATGCCGGCTATAGGACACATTGGTCTGGACGTTCCGCACATCCATGCCCAACTCTGCACCCCAGGCCTCATCCCAGATGCGGGCGAAGAACCCCCGTTCATCGCCGATCCTGGTCAGTTCGATGAGGAGCGAACCATCGATCCCGGCCGGCTGCGACTTCAAGCGATCGCTCCCTGCGTCTCACTCGGGCGGACCATATCGTCCTCACTCGATGCCTGCCCCGGCGGATCGATCCAGAAGAATCGGTCGTCGATCTGGCGAGTCTTGATCAGGTGCTCGATCTGCTTGATCCGCGTGTGGCCACGGAACTGGAAGAGCTCGGTCGACATCTCGACCGCCCGAAAGACATCCAGCAGCTGCTGCGCCCCACGCGCCACATCGAAGCGCGTCCGGAACTCGGGGAACCGGTCATGGATCTTGTCGAAGTTCGCCCGGTAGTTGCGGTCGTCGCCTGAACTGTCACCGAACTCGGTGCTGCATCCTGTGAACACCCCGGCGATGATCTCGGCGATCTCCCGGACCTGGTAGTTCTGGTCGTTGCTGCCGACGTTGAAGACCTCGCCGTGGATCGCGTCGCGTGGCGCCGCCAGGACGAGGTCGATGGCCTGGCTGATATCGAGGATGTGGACGAACGGGCGCCAGGGTCGGCCGTCGCTGTTCATCCTGATCACGCCTTCCGTCCAGGCGTGGCCAGCAAGGTCGTTGACGACCAGATCGAAGCGCATCCGCGGCGACGCGCCGAATGCGGTCGCATTGCGCAGGAACGTCGGCGAAAAGCCGTCGGCAGCGAGCGGTCGCACATCTCGCTCGACGAGGACCTTGCATTGTGCGTACGCGGTCAGCGGATGGACGTCGGACGTCTCGGTACTGTCCGAGTCGCCAGCGGCGCCGTACACACTGCACGACGACATGTAGATGAACCGTTCCACCCCGGCTTCGCGGGCCATGGTCGCGAGACGAACGCTCCCGACGTGATTGATCTCGAATGTGATCGCCGGATTGAGCGCACCGACCGGGTCGTTGGAAAGCTCCGCCAGATGGACCACGGCGTCGTATCCGCGGAGATCGTCCACGGTCAGCCGACGGATGTCCTTGTTCAGCCAGCCGGGAGCACGCTCTACCCCGTTGTACAGCCAGCCCACCCGATGGAAGCCGGTGTCCAGGCCGGTCACGTCGTGGCCCCGGGCCATCAGGTAGCCGCACAGGACCGTGCCGATGTAGCCCTCGCTGCCCGTGACCAGGAGGCGCATCAGGGCCACACCTTCCACGGCGCGTCCCCGGCGTCCCAGAGCCCTTCCAGGTAGACCTTGTCGCGCACCGTATCCATGCACTGCCAGAACGACTCGTGACGATAGGCCATCAACTGGCCTTCTGCCGCGAGGCGCTCCATCGGTTCCTTCTGGAAGTACACGTCGTCGGCATCGATGTAGTCGAGCACCTTGCGTTCCAGGACCATGTATCCCCCGTTGATCCAGCCTTCGCCGGTCTGTGGCTTCTCCGAGAATTCGGCGACACGGTCGCCATCGAGCTCGACGTGGCCGAATCGCGCAGGCGGACGGACGGCGGTGATGGTCGCCAGGCGACCATGGCCGATGTGGAAGTCCACCAGGCGCCGAAGGTCGACGTCCGCGACGCCATCGCCGAAGGTCATCATGAACCGGTCGCCAAGCAGGTGCGCGACGCGGCGCATCCGGCCGCCGGTCGCCATGGCCACTCCGGTATCGGTGAGATGGACCGTCCACTCCTCCCGTCCGCCCTCCCCGCGGCGGACCGTCCCGGTCGCGAGTTCGACGGTCAGGTCGCCGGCCAGCGAAGCGTACTGGGCGAAGTATTGCTTGATCACCTCGCCGCGGTAGCCGAGCGCGACGACGAACTCGGCGAAGCCGAAGTGAGCGTAGTGTTTCATGATGTGCCACAGGATCGGCTCCGGCCCGATCTCGACCATCGGCTTCGGCTTGGAGACCGTCTCCTCGGACAGCCGGCTGCCGAGGCCGCCGGCCAGGATCAGTGTTCGCATGTCATACCCGTCAACCTCCTGCGCTGCGGCGCCCTCACCGAATTGGGAGCCCCGACAGGCGCTTGCACGGTCCGATCCGCCGGCCCACCATCGACCGAGGGGGAGGGTACCCGAATCGACTTCCGAACGGCG
>JANOTJ010000131.1:0-2801 GCA_031416295.1 Chloroflexota bacterium | reverse complement strand
TTGACCAGCGTGAATGACGCCGGATAGAACGGCGGGTCCGGCGTGGTGTCCGGATCGGGCCCGTCACCGTCGAGGTTCTCGCCGTAGTTGCCGGCGGCGGCGATGACAAGGGCGCCCGATTCCGCGATCGCCGCCTCGAGGACGCTGTTGGCCGTCCGACCGCCCCATGACGCGTTGATGAGGTGGACGCCGAACGAGGCGGCGTAATCGATAGCGTCGATGGCCATCCTGTCCGTGCCGCACAGCCCGATCCTGTCGTCGATGAACTTGATGGCCATCAGCTGGACCGTGGGCGCGACCCCGACCGTGCCGACCCCGTTGCGCGACGCCGCGATCGTGCCCGCCACGTGGGTCCCGTGACCGTCCTCGCCCGGATCGTGGACCGTGTTGTCGTCATTGCAAAAGTCCCATCCGCTGACATCGTCCACGAAGCCGTTGCCATCGTCATCGATGCCGTTGGTCTCCCGCCCGCCGCCCGATTCGCCGGGATTCGTCCAGGCCCGATCGACGAGGTCGGGATGGCTGAAGTCGATCCCGTCGTCGATCACCGCGACGATGAGGTTCGGGTCACCGGTCTCATGGGCGAACGCCTGGCGGCCGTCGATGTCGACGCCTGGGGTGCCAGCCTCGAGGGTCGTGCCGTCGATGGTCTGGCCCGTGTTGTCGAGGCCCCACAGGTCCTCGTAGAACGGCTCGTCGGAGGGATCGCCTGGCGCCGGCGGATCCACGGCGAGCACGTTCCGGCCATTGGCGGCCACGGCGATGACGTTCGGGTCCGCCCCGAGCAGCCGGCGGAGCGTGGCCAGCGACCTGCCAGTGCTGCGCAGGAGTTCCGTCCGGGGCAGGGGAGTGGCAGGGGTTTCTGCGGCGGGAGTGGTGGTCGGCCCACGGGCGTCGCCGGCGCGTTGGCGGAGGACCCGCGTGAGGCCGTTGACCCTCGCGATGTCCCGGCGGGTGGCCTCGGACGTGCCCTCGCGGTAGCGGACGAGGATCTCGTCGGGGGTGGTCGCGGCGGTGGCGCTGCGGGGCGCGCCGACCGGGGTCGCGCCGACCGGGCTCGCGCCGACCGGGGTCGCGCCGACCGGGCTCGCGCCGACGAGCAGCGCGAGGGTGAGCACGGGCACGAGCGCGCGCGCGAACCGCTGACGGTGGGTGGGGCGATGCATCGCCCACATCGTACGTCCCCGGGCCACAAGGCCGTGACAGCCTAGATGTCACGGGTCAGTACTACGTTGCGTGGCATGGAAGCAAGCGCCGCCGTCATCCCGCTGCACAGCTCGGTCCGGCTCGAAGGCGACCGGATCGTCATAGACCGTCTGAGCCTGTCCGATCCGACCCTCGCCGCGTACCTGCGCGAGCGCCCGGCCGATGACCGGGGGGCGCTCGTCGAGCGCGCCCTGCGGATCGGCCTCATCGCGCTCCAGGATGCGGGCGTGACCGTCAACGTGGACGCCGTCCGTACCGAGTTCGAGCGCATGGTCCGCCAGTCCGAGCAGGTCAACGAGCGGGCCGCCGCAGCCCTCGAGCAGACCCTCCGGGCCAACTTCGCGGACGTCGACGGTCGCCTGCCGCGGACCCTGGAGAAGTTCCTGGGCGACCGCGGCGCGCTGCGCTCCATGGTTGATGAGCTGTTCGACGAGACAAAGCGCGACAGCGCCATCGGGCGCATCAGCGGGATGCTGGAGCGCTACTTCGATGGCGACGCGTCCAAGCTCGCCCACCTGCTGGACCCGACCCGCCTCAATTCGCCGATGCACCAGTTCCGCCAGGAGATCGCCGCGGGCTTCAAGGGCCTCGAGGAACGGCTCGTCGCGATCGAGGCCGCGGCCGCTGCCCGTGGCGCCGAGCGCGCCAGGTCCGCGGCCAAGGGGGCGGACTTCGAGGAGCTCCTGGGCGTGATGCTCGGCGAGATCGCCCGCGGTGCCGGGGACCTGCTGGACCAGACGGGTCTGGAAACCGGGTCGGTCATGAAGTCCAAGAAGGGCGACTTCGTGCTGACCGTGGACGCGCGGGTCGCGCGCGGGTGCGACCTGCGGGTCGTCATCGAGGCCAAGGACCGGCCGATGTCCATGCGCGCGATGCGCGACGAGTTGCGCGAGGCCCGCGAGAACCGCAGCGCGGCCGTCGCGCTGGCGGTGTTCACGCCGGCCCATGCCCCGACCGGGATCGCGCCGTTCACCGTGATCGGCGACGACGTCTATTGCGTCATCGATCCCGAGGCGCCGGAGCCCGCCACGCTGGAGGCGGCCGTGCGGCTGGCCCGGCTGCTGGCCCTGGCCTCGCTTGCCGAGCGCGAGGTCGAGCTCGATGCCGCGGCCGTGCAGGCGGCACTCACGGGGATCCGCGAGCAGCTCGAGGTCGTGCGTCAGCTCAAATCGCAGCTGACCTCGATCTCGAATGCCACGAAGGCGGTCTGGACCGGACTCGACTCGATGCGTTCGGCCATCCTGTCCCGGGTCACCGAGGCCGAAGCCGAGATCCGCGCCGCCGTTCCGTCCTGACCGCCAGTCCGCGGCGACGACCCGGCGAGCCGCCACGACCCCGTTGCGCCGCCACGACCCCGTTGCGCCGCCACGACCCGGCGAACGAACCGCCACGACCCCGTTGCGCGGCCACGCCCCGGCGATTCGTGGGGATTCCGATCCGCACTCCACCGCGACTTCGAGCCCGCCGACCTTCGCCTCCCCGAGCCGTGCCCCGCGCGCTCCGTCCGGTCCGTTTGGGTATCGGACCAGACCGTCGGCTGCCGAAGAATTCCCTTCCAGCACTGTGCGTGCTGGTAACGGCGCACTTCGGCCCGA
>JANOTJ010000130.1:0-2173 GCA_031416295.1 Chloroflexota bacterium | reverse complement strand
CGCCCTCACGGCCGCCGACCTCGATGCCTACGGCGAGTCGGCCTGGTGGATGGGACGCCTTGGTGAGGCGATCGAGGTGCGAGAGCGCGCATTCGCTGCGCACAAGGCGGCGGGCGATCCGCGCCGCGCCGCCGCGACCGCCCTGGCGTTGGCCAACGACTACAGCCACCGACTGGAGAGCCCCGTCGCATCCGGATGGGTGCGACGCGCCGAACGCCTCCTCCGGGACCTGCCCGAGTCACGCGAGCACGGGTACCTGCAGCGGCCGCACATCGGTGCCGCGCTAGCGCGCGGAGCGTTCGACGAGGCCCTCCAGCGGGCGGAACGCCTCCTCGAGATCGGCGAGCGGCTGGGCGATCCAGACCTCGAGGCCCTGGGCCTCCAGGACAAGGGCCGGGTACTCATCGCGGCCGGGCAGGTCGAGGAGGGCATGGCGCTCCTCGACGAGGCGGTGGTGGCCGCGATGAGCGGCGCGGTGACGCCCTATGCCACCGCCGTCGTGTACTGCAATGCGACCGTCGCCTGCGGGGATCTCACCGACTACCGACGCGCCAGCGAGTTCGCCGAGGCAGCCAAGCGTTGGTGCGACCGACAGACGATCGCGGGCTTCCCTGGCATGTGCCGGGTGCGCCGCGTCGAGATCATCCGGCTGCGCGGCGCATGGGCCGAGGCCGAAGCCGAGGCGCGACAGGCCTGTGCCGAGTTGCAGGACTTCTGCCTCGACTACGCCGGGGAGGGGTTCTACCAGATTGGCGAGATCCGCCTGCGGATGGGCGACCTCGACGGTGCCGAGAAGGCGTTCTCCCAGGCGCACGAGATGGGTCGCCCTCCCCAGCCGGGGCTCGCCCTGCTGCGCCATGCGCAGGGCCGGACCGATGCCGGCGCCAAGCTCCTCGCCCGCGCCCTCGGCGACCTGGCGGCGTTGCCGCTGGTACAAGCTCGCCTGCTGCCGGCGGAGGTGGAGCTGGCGCTGGCGCTGCGGGACCGTGGGCGGGCGGAGGCCGCCACCGGCGAGCTGGAGCGGATCGCGACCCAGTACGGCACGCACGTGCTCCGGGCAGCCGCCGGCACCGCTCGAGGAACCGTGGCACTCGCTGACGGCGAATACGATACGGCGATCGAGTCACTGCGCCGAGCGTGGCGCATCTGGCAGGAGACCGATGCGCCCTACGAGGCGGCTCGGACGAGGAGATCGCTCGCCGAGGCCTACCTCGCCGCGGGCGATCCGGGGGCCGCCGAGCTCGAACTGAGCGCCGCGGCGACAGCATTCGAGCGTCTCGGGGCCGCGCTCGACCTGGAGCAGGTCACCCAGCTGCGCGCCGACGTGGCCGAGAATCCGCAGCGCACGTCACCGTCAAGTCGGGCCGCTCGTACCTTTATGTTCACCGACATCGTGCGCTCCACGCAGCTCATCGAGGCGGTCGGCGACGAGGCATGGGGCGGCCTGCTGGCATGGCACGATGAGAAGATCCGGGCGCTCCTCCGCGATCACGACGGCCAGGAGGTCCACCACGCCGGCGACGGGTTCTTCGTCGCCTTCCCGGGCGCGGACGCCGCCGTCGATTGCGCGCTGGCCATCAGACGAACGCTTGCCGAACAGCGGCGTCAGCACGGTTTTGCGCCGTCGGTGCGCATCGGCCTGCACAGCGGCGAAGCGCTGAAGACCTCGACCGGCTACGAGGGACGTGGCGTCCACATCGCCGCTCGGATCGGCGCGCTGGCCGGTCCGGATGAGATCCTGGCCAGCCGAGCGACGATCGAGGCCGTAGGACGGTCGATGGAGCATGGTCCACTGCGAACGGAGCGCCTGCGCGGAATTGCCGAACCGTTCGAGGTGGCGGCACTCGCCTGAGCGGCCCGAGGTCAGTGCGCCGCGTCGGGCTCCTGGTGGCGCACCCGCCGGGCGAGGGACGCCAGGACCTGCGCGCGGACCGTCGGCATCTCGTCCATCAGCGTGTGGAAGTCTCGATGCCCCACCACGAGCAGCTGAGATGGCTCGGTGAGCGTGACGGTCGCCGTCCGTGGCCCCTCATCGACGAGCGCGATCTCGCCCAGGATCTCGCCGTTCCCCCGTTCGGCGATCACGCGCCCGTCGCGGGTGATCTCGACTCGGCCGCGTACGATGACGAACATCTCGTGGCCGGCCTCGCCCTGACGCATCAGCACGCGTCCC
>JANOTJ010000129.1:0-2075 GCA_031416295.1 Chloroflexota bacterium | reverse complement strand
CGGGGCATCGCCGATGTCGTACTGCTCCCCGTCGACGCGGACGCGCACGAAGCCCTGGCGCCGGGCGCCATCGATGATCCGGTCGCCCTCGGTCTTGCGGTCCTTGATGAGCGGCGCCAGGACGAGCAGGCGCGTGCCCTCGGGCAGGTCCAGCACCTGGTCCACGATCTGCTGCACGCTCTGGCGCTCGATGGTGTGGCCGTCCGGGCAGTGCGGGATGCCGATGCGCGCGAAGAGCAACCGGAGGTGGTCGTAGATCTCGGTGACCGTCCCGACCGTGGACCGCGGGTTGCGCGAGGCGCCCTTCTGGTCGATGGAGATGGCCGGCGAGAGCCCGTCGATCTGGTCGACGTCGGGCTTCTCCATCTGGCCCAGGAACTGGCGCGCGTAGGCGCTCAGGCTCTCCACGTAGCGACGCTGGCCCTCGGCGTAGATCGTGTCGAAGGCGAGGCTGGACTTGCCCGACCCGGACAGGCCGGTGATGACCACCAACCGGTCACGCGGGAACGCGACGGTGACGTTCTTGAGGTTGTGTTCGCGCGCGCCGCGCACGACGATCTGATCCTGGGGCACGTACCGATTGTACCGGACGGACCAGATATCGAACACGTGTTCTGTTCCTCGCGCACACCGGGTCGCGGTCAGGTGCCCGCCTCAGCTCCCGGTGACGGGCACTACGACGTGGTGAACGACCGGCCATGGCGCCTCGGTGCGCATCTCCTCGCCGCTTTCGCCGGGCCACGGCCGCAGCACGTCGGAGGTCGACAGGTACCAGAAGGCGCCGCCTGTGCCATCCGTCGACGGCACCCTGGTGAACTCGCCGCCGTCGACGCGCTGGCCAGGCGCGTACGTTCGAAACGAGACCCCGCTCGGGAACTGCGGTCCGAGGGCTTCCCACGTCCCGGCCAGCCAGAGCTCGATCTCCGCACTTGTCAGGGCCCGTGGACGGCCGTCCCCCGAGCCGAGCGGCGCGATCTCCGTCACGATGACCGAACGACTGGCGCGCGATTCGTAGATCAGCCGGTAGGTACGAGCCTCGATCACGGGTGGGTCGACCGTGAGTCCCTCGTCATCGATGAATACAGTGACCACATCCTGGTCGGCCTGGACGACGAGGGGCGTCCGCGAGAAGACCTCTGCGGTGAGACCCGCGCCGACGATGACCAGCACGACGGTGACGGCCGCCGTGACGGCTGCGGACCACTGGAACGACCCGATCGCACCCCGGCGCCGCAGCAGTGCTCCAGCGGTGAACCCGATGGTGGCCAGACCCGCGCCGGCGACGATCGCGATGAACGCCTCCGCTCGCCATGTCTCGACGGGGTCGATGGAAGGACTGACGTTCAGGAGCAGATCGGTCCATGACGCCATGATCAGCGCGGCTCCGACGACGACCCAGGCGACCGTCGCCGCCCACGCCCGGACCGACGGGAAGGTCCAACCGGCCAGGGTCCCGCCCGCGATGAGCAGGGCGACGGCGATCGGCGACCAGCGATCGGGATTCCAGGACGGCAGGAGTTGGGAGACGAGTAGCGGCAGGGCTCCCACAAGGAGCAGGCTGATCGCGAGGCGGCGACGATCGTCGGTCATGACGAGACTCTATCAGTCGCACGTTCATGCGGCGGCACGTCGCGGATCGCGGGCCGGCGAACGACTACACATCCAGTGACGCGCCACTGTGGCCTGGCCAGAGTTCGTCGTTGACCTATCGGCGCCTGGTGGGACGCTGGCCCGTGCGCTTGCGCACGTTCGGGGTGATGGTGCGGTCCCAGGTCGGGCGATCCAGCCAGCGGGCCTGCCAGCCGGCTCCGCCTTCATCGTCGTGCTCGTCGCGGATGCCGGGCAGCCAGTCCGATGCGGTGCCCTCGCTGAGCGGCTCCTCGTTGGCCGGCAGGACGGTGATGCTCGTGACCTCCATCACCGATCCGGCGGCTTCCGCGGCCTCGGCCGCTCGGCGCCCGCGATTCCGGTCTGCGGCCCCGGTCAGGCCACCGCGCGACGAGCCGCGAGCTTCTGAGGCGGCGCGCTCGGCGGCCCGACCCACCGTCACCGACGCGTCCTGCTCCAGCACCCGC
>JANOTJ010000128.1:0-4830 GCA_031416295.1 Chloroflexota bacterium | reverse complement strand
GGCTACTGGAAGAAGCACGTGACGGACTGGCCCGCCCCCTACGCACCGGGCGTAGCACTCGCCTCGGCAGGCTTCATCGCTCCTGCATGCGCCGGATTCTCCAGCCTCGATATCGTGCCGCCGTCCGGCACGGACACGATGGTCCAAGCCCTCGCCTATCGCGGTGGGCCGACGCTCAAAGACAAGGCGCGGATCCTCCTACAGTCATCCGTCGCAGCCATATTGAACGAGGCGAAGTTCGGGCCCGACTACCCGGCCGGTAGCGTCCAGGAGTTGGCGGCGGCCGTGAATGCAACGCTGGCGACGTGCGATCGCGCGGCGTACACGTCGCTGGCCGCCACGCTCGACGCCTGGAACAACCCCGCAGGCTGAGCCGCGGACGCGTCGGAGAGGGTGTATAGCATCGTGAAGCGACAGGGGGCCATCCAGCAGGTCGCCCCATGTAGATGAGCTGCTCGGGAAGCGAAGCCCGATTTCGCACGCAGATCGGCAAGGGTGACGGTTCACGGCGCTCGCGGCCCGGATCCTTGGCATCGGTGCTGACGCCCTGCTGGAGGGTCGTTTGACGGGTCCATCGGTGCCCCGAGATGGGACGCTCCTCGGCGCGTTGTTCGAGTCCCTCGTGACGCTCCAGGTGCGCACATCCGCCCAGCTGGCCGAAGCCACGGTGTCGCACCTGCGTACCCGTGGCGGCGAGCGCGAGGTCGATCTCATCGTCGCCCGTGCTGATCAGCGGGTCGTGGCCATCGAAGTGAAACTTGCAAGATCGATCGACGACGTTGACGCCCGCCACCTCCGGTGGCTACGCCAGCAGATCGGCGATGACCTGATCAATTCGGTGATCGTCACGACCGGGCCGGAGGCCTACCGCCGACCGGACGGCATCGCGGTCATTCCACTCGCGCTCCTCGGCCCCTGATCGAATCGGCCGCCTCCGTGCTCCGTGGTTCCACACGCCGTTGTATCGTGATGCTATGATGCGATGATGACTAAGGTGCGCACAACCCTGACGATCGATCCCGACGTACTCCGCGCGGTGAAGATCCGCGCCGCACGTTCGGGGAAGGGCGATAGCGATGTCATCGAGGAAGCGCTGCGTCGAGATCTCGGCCTCGACCTGCTCGACCACCTGTGGGCGGCCAACGACCTCGGCGAGGCCGAAGCCACGACGCTTGCTGTCGAGGCGCAGCACCGCACCCGCGGCTGATCGGCCGCCTAGTGGTTCGCGCCGTCCTCGACGCCAATGTCCTCATCTCGGCGATCCTCTCGCCACGGGGGAGCCCGGCCCGTCTGCTTCTTGCCTGGCAGGCGGGTGCCTTCGAACTTGTCGCGTCGCCCGCGCTGCTTGCCGAGCTGGCGCGTGCCCTGGGATACCCGAAGCTCGCCCGTCTGATCCCGCCCGCCGATGCCGACGCGTTCGTGGCGTGGATCGCGCGCTCCGCCATCCTCGCGGCAGATCCCAAGGCCGCGCCGGCGATCCGCTCGGCCGACCCGAATGACGATTACCTCCTGGCGCTCGCCACGGCCGAGCGCGCCGTCCTCGTCTCCGGTGATGGCCACCTCACGGTCCTGGCGGACCGCCTCCCCGTCCGCACCCCTGCCGAGTTTCTCGCCTCGCTCGACGAATCGCGCTCCTGATCAGCACGATCTCATCAAGATCATCGTCCTCAGCCCTCTCGCCCGACTATCGGAGGGCATAGACGCGCGCGGCGATCGGCGCGTAGTGCTCGTACGTCTCGGTGAGCTCCCACGCTCCATCGGTCGGGACAGCAAGGCGGGCCGCGGCCGCCTCCGTGATCAGCGCATACGCCGGATGGCCGACGAGCTCGGCGGCATGGTTCTTGAGCAGCCGGTGGGCCATCACCACCTCTGGGCCGACCAGCTCACGGCCGCCGCCGATCGATTGCACGACGTAGCTTCCCGCGTGGAGCACGAATTTGAGGTCGAGGTCGTCGACTCGTGAGCAGGCGCTGCACCGACACGACCAGATATCCGTCGCATCATATTTCGCGAATTGAACTAGTCGTTCTCGGCTTGGACCCCCAGTGCGGCCAGGAGGGCATCGGCGGTGTCGCGGACCCGATCGGCCGCTTCGCCCGCGATCTTCTCCTCTCGAATGAGTTCGTCGATCCGCTTCCCGAGCTCGCGAGCCTCCTCGCCGGCCTGTTCGGCGTCATCCCTCGCGAGCGAGCGCTGAATCTCATCGACCCGCTTGCGGAGGTCCTTCGCCTCGTCGCCTTTGAGTCCGTTGATGGCCTCGCGCACGGCCTCGAGCGACGCTGTCACCCGGTTGCCGGGGTCCTGGGCCGGTGATTTCGACGCGGTGATCGTGGCTCGCGGGACTGACGGTTGCGCGGAGTCGGTGGGCGAGATCCCAGGCGTCGCCGGCCGGCCCCACCCGGTAGCCGCGATCAGTAGCGCCACTCCGGCCACCATTCCCAGGGCAAGGACCTGCACGCTGACAGCGCGTCGTCGGCCCCGCTCCTCAGGGATGATACGAGCGCGGTCACTCTTGACAGGTGAGGCGGCAGCCGTGTTGACGAGGCTCGTTGCCGCCTCTGGATCCGCCCAGACGTCCGCCTCTTCAACTGCCGGCGGCGAGGGATCGCGCGCTGGGGTGGGGCGGGGCCGATCGCGGGCCCACTGCCCGAGCGCCGACATCAGCTCGTTCCCGAACGCCAGCGCCTCGGGTCGGCGAGCGGGCTCCGGTGAGAGCGCGCCGTCGAGCGCGCCGTCGAATGCAGTTCCGAGATTGGGCGCGACGGTCGACGGCGGGTCGGGGGTGTGCAATCGGGACTCGACCGCGTCGGCCACATTGTCGGCTGGGCGTGGTCGCCTACCGGTCAGCGCCTCGTAAACGACCCCGCCGAGTCCGTAGACATCGCTCGCGGCAGTTGCGGCCGCGCCGGCCAGGATCTCGGGGGCGGCGTAGCCGAGCGTGGCCAAGGCCGACCCCGTCGCGGTCAGGGCCCGCTCGAGACTTGAATCGAACCGGGCGATCCCAAAGTCGGCGAGCTTGGGACCGGTCGCCGACAGGAGGATGTTGTGGGGCTTCACGTCGCGGTGGACGATCCCGCGAGCGTGGAGTGCGGCCAGCCCCTCGGCGATCCGGGTGGCCAGCAGCACGACCTCATCGGGCGGCAGTGGTCCGGCCGCCGCCATGCGCTCCGCGAGCGACCCGCCATCGCACAGCTCCATCACAAAGAAGGGCTCGCGCCCGGTCGTCGGATCGCCGGGCTCGACGTCGTGAATCGCGACGACCGCCGGATGGTCGACCGCGGCAAGCGCGCGCGCCTCGCGATCGAAGCGCTCCACAAGATCCCCTTCTTGAGCCAGATGCGGCAGGAGGACCTTGACCGCGACCGCGCGGCCCAACCGTAGATCCGTTGCCCGGTGGACTGTCGCCATTCCGCCCGAACCCAGGAGCGCCTCGATCCGGTAGCGGCCTGCGAGCACGTCGCCGTCGCGTGTCATCCGAGCCAGCGTAGCGTCAATGCGGCTGCACTGGCGACTTCTCCGGCATGCAGGGGTTGGTCGTCCGGCTGGTGCCGCACCCCGACAGGCGACCGTAGAGAGGACCATGGACGGGCCAGTTTCCGCCACTCGATGGTCCGCTCCTCACACGGCGATCACGGTTTTTCCCTGGGTGTGTCCCCCTCGACGTACCGGGAGGCGTAGGCTCCGTATCGACGCCATGACCGAGGCATCGGGCGCCTGTCGCAGGCTTGGCCCTCCGCATGCGTCCCAAGGAGTCTCGATGTCCAGCATGAAGCCGCAGACGATGGGCCAGCAATTCGGCCGCCGGTCGTGGGCCGAGCCCTGGAAGATCAAGATGGTGGAGCCGCTCAGCCAGCTTGACCGAGCCGGGCGTGAGCGCGCCATTCGTGAGGCCGGCTACAACACCTTCCTCCTGCGCTCGGACGACGTCTATATCGACCTGCTCACGGACTCGGGGACGTCCGCCATGAGCGACCGCCAGTGGGCCGGGATGATGCTCGGCGACGAGGCCTATGCCGGTAGTCGCAACTACTTTCACCTGGAGGACGCTGTTCGGCGCTTTTACGGCTATCGCTTCGTGGTCCCGGTCCACCAGGGTCGCGGCGCTGAGCATCTGATCAGCCAGACCCTCATCAAGGCCGGTGACCATGTCCCCGGCAACATGTACTTCACGACGACACGGCTCCACCAGGAGTTGGCCGGGGCGACGTTCCACGACGTCATCATCGATGAGGCGCACGACCCGCTCTCGCTCCATCCGTTCAAGGGCAACGTCGACCTGACCAAGGTGGAGCGGCTGATCGCCGAGGTCGGCGCCGAACGGATCCCGTACCTGAGCCTGGCCGGCACGGTCAACATGGCCGGCGGCCAGCCGGTCTCCATGGCCAACGCCCGCGATCTTCGGGCGCTCCTTGACCGCCACGGGATCCGACTCCTGCTGGACGCCACGCGGATGGCCGAGAACGCGTTCTTCATCCAGGAGCGCGAGGAGGGCTACGCAGACCAGTCCATCGCCCAGATCCTGCTGGAGTTCTGCTCCCTGACCGACGGCGCGTGGATGAGTGCCAAGAAGGACAACCTGGTCAACATCGGCGGCTGGCTGGCGGTCAACGACCAGGACACCTTCGAGGAATTGCGCAACCTCGTGGTCGTGTATGAGGGCCTGCACACGTACGGCGGGATGGCCGGCCGGGACATGGAGGCATTGGCCATCGGCATCGAGGAGTCCGTCCAGGACCAGCACATCCGCGCGCGGATCGGCCAGGTGCGCTACCTCGGCGAGCTGCTGACGGACTGGGACATCCCGATCGTCCAGCCGGTGGGTGGGCACGC
>JANOTJ010000127.1:0-2104 GCA_031416295.1 Chloroflexota bacterium | reverse complement strand
CCACGGGCTGCCGGTCTGGTTTGCCACGAATTCGATCCTCGCGGTCGCGCAATCGGCGCGGGACACGAGCCTCCTGTACTTCGATGCGCGGCTGTACCTGCTGGCCACGCAGGCCTGGCTCGAAGGTCGGGATCCGTGGTCGGTGCAACTCGCCGGCAACTACTTCGCGGCCCCGCCGCCCTCGATGTTGCCGCTCGCCTCCATCGCGATGCTGCCGATCGATGCCGGTGTCGCGGTCCTTGCTGGACTCGTGATCGTGGCCTCGGTCGCCACCGTGCGGCTGCTGGGCCTGCCGTGGTGGTGGATCCTGTTCCCGCCCCTTGTCCAGAGCGCCCTGTCGGCCAACGTCCAGACGCTGCTCATCCCCCTGATCCTGCTGCCGCTCGGCACCCTGGCTGGGTTGCTCAAGATCTACGCCGTCGTGCCGCTCGTCATCCTCGGCCGCTGGAAATCGATCGTGGCCCTCCTGGTCGTCCTCGTGGCGTCGGCGCCGCTCCTCCCCTGGGACATCTACGTGCGCGACTTCGCGCGCATCGGCGGGCGCCTCGCCGAACAGACGGACATCGCTCTCCCGACCATCGTCCTGGTCCTCGCCGCGCCCTTCGCCCTGGTGGCGATGTGGGTCATCGGCCGTGAGCGGGCGGCGTGGCTCGCCGTTCCGGCGCTGTGGCCCTCCCAGCAGTACTACTACGGCACGCTGGTGATGGGTGCGAAGAGCGATCTCGCGGCCGCCATCGTCGCCCTGCCCATCCAGGGCTCCGGCCTCCTCGCCCTCCTCGTCCTGGCGCTCGTGGAGTGGCGTCGGAGCGCCCGCCCACGGCTCCCGTCGCGATGGTCCCGCAACGACGACAGGACCATCGGCGCGGTGACAGGGCGCACCGGGCCGCTAGACTCGGAGCCATGACTGTTGCTCCGGATCTCGACGTCGTCATCCTTGGCGGCGGCGGACATGTCGGCCTGCCCCTGAGCCTGGTGTTCGCGAAAGCGGGAATGCGGGTCGGCATCTATGACACCAACCAGGCCACCCTGGATCGCATCGCCGCCGGCGAGATGCCGTTCCTGGAGACGGGCGCGGATGACCTGCTCCGCGAGGTCCTCGCCTCAGGGCGCCTGCACTTCGGCTCAGACGGCTCGATGATCGAGCGCACGAACCAGCTCATCGTCGTCATCGGCACACCGGTGGACGAATTTCTCGGCCCATCCATGACAGTCTTCGAGAAGGCGGTCAACCAGATCGCCCCATACCTGCGTGACGGCGCGCTCGTCGTGCTCCGGAGCACGGTCTACCCGGGCACCACGGAATACGTGACCCAGCACCTCCGGGAGGCCGGCTGCACGGTGGACGTGGCCTTCTGCCCGGAACGCATCGCCGAGGGGCACGCGCTGGAAGAGCTGCACTCGCTGCCGCAGATCGTCGGCGCGGACGACGACGTGGCCGCCGAGCGGGCCACCGCCCTGTTCGCGAACATCGCGAGCAAGACGATCCGGACGAGCAGCAAGGAAGCCGAGCTGGCGAAGCTCTTCACCAACACCTGGCGCTACATGAAATTCGCCGTGGCCAACCAGTTCTTCATGATCGCCCACCAGGCCGGCGTGGACTACACGAACGTCCTTGGCGCCATCCGCGACGACTATCCGCGCGCGAAGGACCTGCCGGGCCCGGGCTTCGCGGCCGGGCCGTGCCTGTTCAAGGACACGATGCAGCTCTCGGCCTTCACGTCTGACCACTTCCCGCTCGGCCAGTCGGCGATGCAGGTGAACGAGGGCCTGCCCGCCTACATCGTGACCGCGCTCGAGCGCCGCTACGGCGGCCTCCGGGGCAAGACCGTGGGCATCCTGGGCATGGCCTTCAAGGCCGAGTCGGACGACACCCGAGCGTCGCTCAGCTACAAGCTGCGCAAGCTCCTGGCGTGGGCCGGTGCACGCGTCGTGTGCACCGACCCGTACGTGGAGGATGACCGCTTGGTGCCCCTCGAGACGGTCCTCGCGGACAGCGACATCCTGGTCCTCGGCGCACCGCACAAGCAATATCGCGAACTCGCGATCGGAGGCAAAGACGTGGTCGATGTTTGGGGGGCCCTCGGCGAGGGCATCCGGCTCTAGT
>JANOTJ010000126.1:0-7508 GCA_031416295.1 Chloroflexota bacterium | reverse complement strand
AAGACGGTGTACGGCCCGCCGATCTCCACATTGTTCGCCTCGTTGCGGGCGTACTGGGTGAATTGCCGCGGGGCACTCGCCTGGACGATGGACCGGCACATCCCGCGCGGAAAGCGGACGCGCTCGCCGTCGACGTCGGCGCCACCATCGGCCAGCAGTCGGAGGGCCTCGGCGTCGCCGCGGAACTCGACGCCGACCTCCTGGAGGATCGTGTCCGCGTTGTGCTCGATGATGCTCAGGCCCTCGTCGCCGAGGACCTCGAACGGCGCGAGCGTGCGGGTCAGGAACGGCATCCGCTCCACCTGGTGGCTGAGGCGCACCGCCCTGCGGCCCTCGCGTCCACCGGTCCGGCGATTGCCCATGATCTCGGTCATGCGTCGTCTCCTGTGGTCGTTGCGACAGGCTCGGTGGCTGCCCCAGCCGCGCCAGCCACGCCGGCAAGCGCCGCCCGCCGTCTTCGACGCTCAGCCCGGGGGTCCGCGCCGCGGTCGGCGGTCGCGGGGCGAGCGGGCAGGCTGACCACCCGCTCGAGGTGGGGATTGGCAGCGGTCCTGTGCGGGATGGCCATCGCCTCCACGAAATGCTCCTGGAAGCGCGGCTCGACCGCGGTCTCGATCTTTTCGACGCGGCGGACCACAGCCTCGATCTCGCGCCGCGCGGCCCCGCTGAGCAGGGCGATGAGCGCGCCCGTGCCCGCCGCGTTCCCGGCGGACCTGACCCGCGCCAAGTCGCAATCCGGGACGAGGCCGAGGACCATCGCGTGGAGCGGGTCGATCTGGCTGCCGAAGGCCCCGGCCAGGCGGATCTCGTCCACGCTGTCGCGCCCAAGCTGGTCCATGAGCAGCCGGACGCCGGCGTACAGGGCGGCCTTGGCGAGCTGGATGGCGCGCACGTCGTTCTGGGTGACGAGGATGCGCGGGCCGCCGTCGGTGCCTTCGTGAAGGACGTAGCTGAACGTGCGTCCGTCAGCCACGACGCGCGGCGTGCGCGCCGCGAACTCACCGTTCATGACCCCGTCCGCGGTGATGACCGAGGCGAGGTACAGCTCGGCGATGACCTCGATGATGCCCGAGCCGCAGATGCCAGTGACGCCGGTGCCGGCCGCCGCCAGCGCCGCCCCGAAGTCCGGCGCATCGGACCAGGCGTCCACACCGATCACCCGGAAGCGCGGCGCCAGGGTCTCGCGATCGATGCGCACGCGCTCGATCGCGCCCGGCGCCGCGCGCTGCCCCGCGCTGATCTGGGCGCCCTCGAAGGCGGGCCCGGTCGGCGACGACGCGGCCAGCAGCCGGTGCCTGTCGCCGAGCACGATCTCGGCGTTCGTGCCGACGTCCACGACGAGGGTCAGGTCCGTGGCGTTGTGGGGCTCCTCGGCGAGGATGACGCCCGCGGTGTCCGCACCGACGTGGCCGGCGATGCACGGGAGCATGTACACGCGCGCCCCGGGATGCGTGCGCAGTCCGAGCTCGCCCGCGGGCAGGGTGATCGCCGTGTCCACGGCCAGCGCGAACGGCGCCGAGCCGAGCGGCGTCGGATCGATGCCCAGCAGCAGGTGATGCATGATCGGGTTGCCGACGATCGAGAGCTCCAGGATCTCGGCGCGCTTGATGCCGGCCTTGTTGGCGAGCGACGCCAGCAGGCCGTCGAGCGCCTTGCGCACGGCCTCGGTCAGCTCCACCTCGCCGCCCGGATGCATCATCACGTAGCTGACCCGGCTCATGAGGTCCTCGCCGAAGCGGATCTGCGGGTTCATGATCCCGGCGCTGGCCAGGATCGCCCCGGTCGTCAGGTCGGCCAGGTGCCCGGCGATGGTCGTGGACCCGACGTCGATGGCCACGCCGAAGGCCCGGTCGTGGAAGCCCGGCCAGACGGCGATGACGTCGCGACCGCGGTGGACCGCCACGGTCACCCGGTAGTCGCCCTTGACCAGGGCTGGCTGGAGGGACCGCACGACGGCGAGGTCCGCCTGGAGGTCGGCGAGGTGCCACTCGGCCGCCAGCGCGTCAAACAGGCGCCCGAGGTCACCGGTCGGCGTAGCCAGGTCCGGCGGGATCACGTCCACGGTGTGCAGCCGAATGACCGGATCCATCTCGAAGGCGCGCGCGGCGAGGTCCTTGCGCACGACCTGGCGGTGGACCTGGCTCTCGGGTGGCACGTCCACGAGCACGTCACCGAGCAGTCGAGCGGTGCACGACAGGCGCCGGTCGCGGGCGAGGTCGTGCTCGGCGCGATAGGTCGCCTCGATCTCGGCGGCATCGGACAGGTGCGACGGCGCGGACGTGATGCCGTGCTTGGCAAAGTCGCCGAAGGCCGGTGTCACCGCGCAGCGACCGCAGATGCCCCGACCCCCGCACACCGAATCGATGTCCACGCCGAGCGATCGCGCGGCATCCAGCACGGTCGTTCCGGCGGGCACGCGACCACGCCGCCCGGACGGCGTAAAGATGACCTGCGGGTCGGCGCTCGCAACCGCGTCGCTCACGGGGTCATGCCTGGTCGCCCGCGGTCAGCCGACCGCGACGGGGGCGCGCCGGCGATTGACCCGGCGACCGCCCTCTTCGCCGTCCGGCGGGGCGACGCGGAACTGGCGGATCCAGCGCGAGGCGTCCCGGTCGTTGCCCATCAGCACGTCACTGGCCATGACCGCGTGGCGGACGCCCTCGGCGATCGGATTGGTGATGGCCGAGGTCAGGCCCGATGCGATGGCCATGGACAGGAACGCGGCGTTGATGCCCTCGCGATTGGGCAGCCCGAAGCTGACGTTGGACGCGCCGCAGGTGGAGTTGACCCCGAGCTCGTCGCGCAGGCGCCCGAGGATCCGGAAGACCTGCCGGCCGGCTCCCGGCAGGGCGCCGATGGGCATGAGCAGCGGGTCCACGATGATGTCCTCGCGCGGGATGCCGTGATCCGCGGCCCGCTCAACGATGCGCCGGGCGACCGCGAAGCGCACGTCCGGGTCCATGGAGATGCCGGTCTCGTCGTTGCTGATGGCCACAACCGCGCAGCCGTACTTGCGGACCAGCGGCAGGACGCGCTCGAGGCGCTCCTCTTCGCCCGTGACGCTGTTGAGCAGCGCCTTGCCCTGGTAGACGGCGAGGCCCGCTTCGAGCGCTTCGACGATCGAGGAATCGATGGACAGGGGCAGGTCCGTCAGCGACTGGACGAGCTGGATGGTCCGGGCCAGGATCGCCGGCTCGTCGGCCAGCGGAATACCCGCGTTGATGTCGAGCATGTGCGCGCCGGCCTCGACCTGGGCGATGGTGTCGCGCTCGACCCTGGAGAAGTCGCCCTGCTTCATCTCCTCGGCGAGGAGCTTGCGGCCGGTCGGGTTGATGCGCTCGCCGATGACCACGAACGGCTGGTCATCGCCGATGACGACCTCACGGGTGGCCGAGCTGATGACCGTGCGACTCATGCGGGCGAGGTCTCTTCGGGGACAGACTTGCCGGGCGTCTCGTCATGGGCGGGCGGGAGGGCGGGTCCGCCGTCGAGACCACCCGACTGGATGAGCTGGGCGAGGCGGTGCTTGTCGTACTCGGTCTCGAAGCGCTCGACCTCGGCCGAGACGACCGCGTCGATGTCCTCGGCGCAGTCCGAGGCGACCTTGCGCCACTCCTCGATGTACGTGTCGTACGAGCGCAGGCCGGCCCGACTGGCGGCCTTGTCGATGGCGACCTGGAAGCGCGGATGGAGGACGATCTTGCTCGACCGCCGGCCGTCCCGCGCGGTCACCTGGGCCGGGATGTCGCGCCACCAGATGACGGTCAGCGTAGCCATGGTCAGGCACCTCCAGCGGTCGCGAACGGGATGGGCACCGTCGTCGCGACAGTCGCGTCGATGGTCGCGGCGGTCGCGTCGATGGTCGCGGCGGTCGCGGCGGTCGCGGCTCGGATCACCGGAGCGAGCTCGCCGTAGCCGGTGTCACGCCGCTCGAACGCGAGGCCGAGCCGCTTGGCCGCGGCCCGGGCCCGCTCGGTCAGCGCCGGGTCGTCGGTCTGGGCGAGATACACGAGCCGTCGATAGCTGCCGAAGTAGTCGGGCAGCAACTCGGGATGTCGGTCCAGACCGAGGCCGACGAGGACCAGCGTCTCGAACTGGCGAGCCAGGAAATCGGTCAGGTAGAACGTGCCGAGCTCCTCTTCCTGGAGCGCCGCGTAGGTCGCGGAGCCGGCATAGAACTCGTAGCAGTGAGCGCCCGGGATGCGCTCGATGCCCTCGGCGGCGAGGACCGCGTCGAGGGCGCCGTTCGTGCCACAGTCGGCGTAGGCCACGAAGATCCGCACCTCCGCGCCATGGCGAGCGCGGACCTTGGCGACCTTGGCCATGACCGCGCCGGCGATGCGGCTCGGCTGCATGTGCAGTCGGGCGTCCACGGCCTCGACCTTGACCCAGGGCAGGCCGCGGGTCAGGGCCAGAAGTTCGCGAGCCAGCGCGCCGCAACCGATGACGACGACCCGAGCGGGCGCGTCGGCGGGAGCGTCAGGCGCGTCCGCGGAGCCCTCAGGCGCGTCCGCGGAGCCCTCAGGCGACGCGGGCACGGCGCTCGTCGATCAGGCGCCGGGCCGTCTCCGCGGCCACGCCTGCATCACGGCAGTACGCGTCGGCGCCGACGGCCAGACCGAACTCCTCGTTGAGCGGCGCGCCACCCACGAGGACGATGTAGTCGTCGCGCATCCCGCGATCCTTGAGCGTCTGGACCACGACCTTCATGTACGGCATCGTCGTGGTCAGCAGGGCGCTCATGCCCAGGATGTCGGGCTTGTGCAACTCGAGCGCAGCCAGGAACTTCTCGGCATCGGTGTTGATGCCGAGGTCCACGACTTCGAAACCCGCACCCTCGAGCATCATCCCGACGAGGTTCTTGCCGATGTCGTGGATGTCGCCCTTGACGGTGCCGATCACGACCTTGCCGACGGGCTCGGCCCCGGTCTCGGCAAGAAGCGGGCGGAGGATCGCCATGCCGGCTTTCATCGCGTTCGCCGCGAGCAGGACCTCGGGCACGAACAGGATGCCGTCGCGGAAGTCGATGCCCACGATCTTCATGCCCGCGACCAGCGCATCGTCGAGCACCTTGCTGGCCGTGAAGCCACGACCGAGCAGGATGTTCGTGCCCTCGATGATCTCGGCGCGCATCCCGTCGTAGAGGTCGTTGTGCATCTGCTCGACGAGCTCGTCGTCGGACAGGCTGGCGAGGTCGATGTCCTGGAGGTCGTCGGTCACGTCGCTGATGCTCCACGGTGGCGGAGGGGGTTCGTCGTCGAGATGCTGTTCCACGATGCGGCACCGTACCGTATGATGGAACCCCAATGTCCCGAATCTACCCGACGATGAGGCCCATGTCCAGAGTCCAGTCCATCGAGCGCGCCTTCGCGGTGCTCGGCGCCCTCGCCGACGGCCCGCTCGGTGTCACCGATGTCGCCGACCGCGCGGCCCTCGCGAAGTCCACGGCAGCCCGGCTGCTCGCGGCGCTCGTCCACGAGGGAGCTGTGGAACAGGTGCCGGGCGACACGCTGTATCGGCTTGGTCCACGCCTCATCGCGCTGGGCGGCGGCTTCAGCCTCACCCGATCGCTGGCCGCCATCGCGCGGCCGATCCTCACCGAGCTCGCGATCTCGTCCGGCGAGGCGGCCGGCCTGGGCGTACCTGACGGGGACCTCGTCCACTACGTCGACCAGGTCGATACGCCGAATCCTGTCCAGGTTCGTGACTGGACCGGCGCTCGAGTGCCACTGCACGCGGTCTCGTCCGGCCAGGTACTGCTGGCCTTTCGGACGATGACCGCGATCGACCGCTACCTCGCCGGGCCGCTGGTTCGCTTCACGGATGAAACACTGACCGATCCTGTTCTCGTGCGCGAGCGTCTGGGCGAGGTCCGTCGGCGGGGCTTCACCTGGGCGATCGAGGAGTTCGACCCCGGGATCTCGTCCGTCGCCGCGCCGATCGCCGATGCATCGGGCGAGGTGATCGCGGCCGTGCATCTCCACGGTCCGTCCTATCGGTTCCCTCCGATGGAGCGGGACGGGGAACTCGCGCAACTGGTGGTGACAGGCGCGGCCCGCATCGCCGCGGGCCTGCGCGAAACCTGAAGCCAGTGCCCGGACAGCGGCACGCCGCTGTCCGGGCCCGTCACAACGTCAGTGGATGGACGGGTTGTGAACGTCAAGGCCCGGGGCCACGCCGCCGGTCGTCATGTAGCAGCCGTCGGCCTTGCCGGGCGTGCCTGCGTCCGGTCCGTGATGGGCCGACTCGAGGCCATACGCGGCCGGATCGCCACCACACGAGACGCCGTTCACGAACGGGCCGTGATTCTGCCCGTTCGCGATGACCTGGTGGTTAGGACCTGCCTTGTGCGTGTGCGCCGAGACGGCGCTCGTCAGGCTGAGCGCCAGGAGCAGACCCGCTGCGATCGCGAGTCGGGATCGTCGCTTGGGAGACATCGGTTCCTCCGTCGAGTCGGGCCGAAAACGGCCAGGTGGATGCGCGGCTGGAGCACGCGGAACGATCGGTCCGGACCGACGACAGCTCGCGCCGCCTCCGGCGCGGATGCGATATCGAAGAGCCACCCTTCCAGGACGAGCCCGGTCATCTGGCGATCGCCGACGACCGCCACGTTGGTGACACCCAGTCGCGCCAGGTGATCTGCCACGTCGGGACCGACGGAGATGCCTCCGTCGTGCCCATCCACCAGCAGGACCACCATCGCCACGCCGATCCGCTCCTTCCGTTCCCTGCCAACCGCAGGACGGTGAGAACGTAGCGGGCGAATCAGTGGCGGTTCATCGGGGAGTTCACCTAATCGATGGGCGGCCCAGGCAGGGGCCAGACACTGCGGATGCCGTCCACGGCGGCCAGCTCGGTCCGGTTTCGGAGGTCAAGCTTCCGCAGGATCGTCGAGACATGGTGTTCGACCGTGCGGCGCGACAGGAACAGCCGCTCGGCGATCTCAGGGTTGCTCAGGCCGGATGCGACCGCGCTCGCGATCTCTGTTTCACGGGGGCTGAGCTCGTCCAGCCCGGGGCTGGATCCGCCCAACACGGTCCCGTCCGGCCTTGCTCCCACGGTGCGGGCCTTGCCCCGTCGCCACGTTCGTTCTCCCAGCCGACGCAGCTCCTGGTCGGCCAACCGTTGTTCAGTCTGGGCGGCCGCCTCCGCGGCGAGCTCGGAAGCGAGGCGGTACTGGTCGACGGCCGCGGCCAGGTCGCCCGCCTCCAATGCCCGCCCCAGGTCGATTCGAAGCCAGATCTCCTCCTGCCGGTGACCCAGGGCCGTCAATTCGCGCAAGGCGTCGGAAAGTGCCACAAGAGGATCCACGGTCAGATCGACCCCCAGTCCGGCGATCCACCGGCGATAGGCGAGTTCCTGCGGCCGCGCGTCCTTGACCTGAAGGGTTGCCTTGATGGCCAGCGCAGCCGCCTCGGTGCGGCCGCTACGGGCCAGGGCCTCCGCCGCGCGAAGCTCGAATTCTGCACCGCAACGCGGGCAACCGGCCGCCTCGACATCACGGCGGC
>JANOTJ010000125.1:0-1962 GCA_031416295.1 Chloroflexota bacterium | reverse complement strand
GCGGTGAGATCGACCTGACCGACGAGCAGGCCGACGGCCTGTCCGGCGGCCGGGGGTTCGGGGTGCAGCACGCAATGCGCATCATCGTGGCGCTGGCCCGCGCGTCCGGTGCCGACCGGCTCATCGCGGTCACCCGCGCCCACGTGGACGGCGTGCTCTACCACGGCCAGGCCAGCCTGGACTTCGTCGAGTGGCTGACCATGGCGGAGGCGCGCGTCGCGGTGCCGACGACACTCAATGTTGCCTCACTGGACCTGCTCCATCCGTGGCTGTTCCGGGGCAACCAGGCGTCGGCGACCGCAGGGCGCAGGCTCGTCGACGGCTACCTTGAGCTCGGCTGTCTGCCGACGATGACGTGCGCGCCATACCAGGCCCAGGACCGCCCGGGTCTCGGCGAGGACGTGGCCTGGGCAGAGTCGAACGCCATCGTGTTCGCCAACTCGGTCCTGGGGGCGCGGACCGCCCGATACGGTGACTTCAGCGATATCGCCGCGGCCATCGCCGGGTGCGTGCCGTACGCCGGGCTGCATCGCCCCGAAGCGCGACTGGCGGGCCTGATCGTGGAGCTGGACCCGGACACCGCCCCCTCGCTGACGGACGAGTCGGACTTTGGGGCGCTGGGCCTGGTCGTCGGAGAGTTCGCCGCCGGCAGGGTCCCGGCCATCGTCGGGCTCCCGCCGGATTCGACGGAGGACGCGCTCAAGGCGCTCGGCGCGGCGGCCGCATCGTCCGGGTCCGTCGCGATGTTCCACGCCGTAGGGATCACCCCTGAGGCCCCGGACTTGGCCGCTGCCGTGGTCCGGGGCCGCGCACCGGCTTGCGTCCGCGTGGATGCGGCGATGCTGCGCCGCGCCCTGACCAGCCTGGCGACTGCGCCGGATGGCCCGATCGACGCGGTCAGTCTCGGCACGCCCCACTTCTCCGTGCGCGAATTCGAGCGTCTTCGGGCGGTCCTCGCCGGGACGCCGGGGTCGATCCGGGTCGAATTCTGGGTATCTACGTCGCGGGCCGTCCTTGCTGAGATCACCGGCCTGGGCTGGCTGGACGACCTGGCGGGGGCCGGCGTGACGGTCGTGACCGACACGTGCACCTACGTGAGCCGGATCCTGCGCGACCCGGGCGGGATCACCATGACCAACTCGGCGAAATGGGCGTTCTACGCGCCCGCCAACCTGGACGCTCGCGTCGTGTACGGATCACTCCGGGACTGCGTCGAGTCCGCCAAGGCGGGCCGCGTCGTCAGGACGAGCGCGTGAGACCACGGCTGGCCGCGACACCGCTCGTGCCTGGGTGCGCCGCCGGCCCGGTTCTGGCCCTCGCCGAGCCACTGAGCCTGTGGGGTGGCGTGGATCCGGCATCCGGGCTGATCGTGGAGCCGCGCCACCCGGATCGCGGGCGGTCCGTCGCGGGGCACATCCTGGCGATGCCGGCCGTCCGCGGGTCCAGCTCGTCCAGCTCCGTCCTGGCCGAGCTGCTGCGCGGCGGCGTCGGGCCGCTCGCGATCGTGCTCGGCGAGCCGGACGAGATCCTCGTCGTCGGGGCGATCGTCGCCCGGGAGCTCTACGGGGCGGACTGCCCGGTCATGCTGCTGGGGTTCGATGACTATGCCCAAGCCGCGGGCTACGCCTCGATGACGATCGAGGCGGACGGGACCATCTTCGGAGCCTGAGGCCGTCGCACCGCGCGGGCGTCGAACAGACGGACGCCCATTCACCAGGAGTGACCGCGGGCGGGCGACCTTTCCGTGGCCGGGGCCGGAGGTTGCCACGCCGTAGCTCCGGTCAGTCGATGCCGAGGTAGGCCTTCTGGACCATCTCGTTGTCGCGCAGGTCCTCGGCGCGCTCGGCCAGCACGATCCGGCCGGTCTCGATGACGTAGCCCCGGTCCGCGATCTGGAGGGCCTTCCGGGCGTTCTGCTCGACCAGCAGGATGGTCGTCCCCCGCTCGTGCAGCTGGCTGATC
>JANOTJ010000124.1:0-14144 GCA_031416295.1 Chloroflexota bacterium | reverse complement strand
GCGGGCGATGGCGCTCTCGTCGTAGCCGGACCACTTGACGGTGAAGGTCGGGCTGGTCTGGACGGAGGAGAGGCGGGTGATGCCGACGACCGGGGCCGTGGTGTCGGTCACGAACTTGGCCTGGATGGCGCTCCACAGTTCGGGGCGATCGTCGTCGTAGCCGAGCGCCCAGATGCCGGCACCACGGAGCCCGTAGCGGTTGATCAGATCGTACTTGGCCTTGAGCGCGGTGGCGTCATCGAGGTACAGCTGACGCCACGGGGTGACGCAGCCGTAGGCGGACGTGCAGTTCTCGCGGCGGTAGGCGGTCCAGGCGACGCCCTCACCGGCGTCATAGCGACGACCCTTCTCATGGATCAGCTCGATGCCGGTCGAGTAGATGACCGCGGCCGAGGCGCCGTTCTTGGTCCCGCTGATGTTGGTCGAGCGGAGCGCATCGGTCTCGGTGGACCAGGCGCGGCCGTAGTAGGGCACACCCAGGATGAGCTTGGACGCCGGGACGCGAGCGAGGTAGGCGAGGATCGTGTCCGTGATGTCGTAGCCCGCGTTGGACAGCGGCGCGATGGAACCGGCGTTGCTGGAGGTCGACGAGCGGTAGTCGTAGCCCATCACGAAGATCGCGTCCGCGCCGCCCGGGGCGGTCGCGTCCTCGAGCGGGTAGTTGCCGATCCAGCCGGTCGTGTCGAACGTCAGCTGGTAGCCCCCGGCCACCGCATCGAGCTCGGCTCGGACCGAGCGCACGAGTGCTGTGAACTCCTCGCTGGAGCCCGAGACGAGGGGTTCGAAGTCGAGGTTGACGCCGTCCGCGCCGCGTTCACTGACCGCCTTGGCGATCTGTCTGGCGAGGTTGGCCCGGCTGGTGGAGCTGCCCAGGAGCGCCTGCTGCTTGGCCGCGCCGCCCGTTGACCAGGCGAAGCTCTGGACGGTCAGCACGACCCGGGTCCTGCCCGCGTGGGCCTCGTTGATGACGGTGGTCATCCTGCTGCTCGTCCAGCCGCTCCAACCCACGGTCGTGGAGCCGTCGCTGTTCGTCTTCTCGAGGTTGCCGTTGGCGGCGGCGCCGACACCGAAGTACGCGATCGTCGAGAGCTTCGTGTAGTCGAGCGTGGTCGAGCTGTCGGACAGCTCCCAGTACGGGAGGAAACCGAAGACCTCGCGACGCAGGCCGGCCGGCGTCACCGCCGCACTGAGATCGATACCGCCATCGTGATCGGTGGCCGTGAATGAGGCGCCCTCGGCCTCGATGGCGGCGGACGGGTCCGGCGCGGGGGCATCGATCGGGTCAGCCGTCGGCTCCGGCGAGGGCTCGGCGGTCACAGCGGGCTCGGCGGTCACGGCGGGGTCGGCGGTCGGCGTCGGTGCCGGCTCGGTGGTCGGTGTCGGCTCGGCGCCCTTGGTCGGTGTCGGCTCGGCGCCCTTGGTCGGTGTCGGCTCGGTGGTCGGGATCGCCGTGGAGGTCGGGCCGCTGCGGATGTCGCGCCCACTCAAGCGGCCAGCGGGAAGGGCCCGCGGTGTTCCGCCTCCGACCGTCCAGCGATCGCCGACCCTGGGCACAAACCCGAGCGTGACCCGGCCCCCCGGTGCGAACGAGGGGCGGTCGCCGGCGTGGGCGAGGGCGTCCTCGTAGTGGATCGTGGGCAGCAGGCCGGCCGGCAGCGCCTCCCCGGCAGCCGCGGGTTCCGCGGCGATGACCGGGCCAGGCGTGGCCGGTGCGACGAGACTCGATGCGACGACGGCCGCGGTCAGACCCGTGACCGACAGGCGACGAAGGGAGGCAGCGAGGGAGCGGCGGGACGAGAACGGCAAACGCAAGACCTCTGTGCTGGACCGTCCACGCTAGGGTACCGGGTCCGTCCAGACCATCGGTCGATGGTCCCGGTCGTCATTGGTACGGTGGGGTCTGGTGCGCTACGGTACGGTCGCCGATGGGCCTCGAGCCGATGGGCCTCGAGCCGATGGCGTCCAAACGACGGCCGCGCGCTACGGCGTGGCCATGGCCCGCTTCAGGAACGCCGCCATCTGTTCGCGTGAGACCGCGGCATCCGGGCAGTACCTGCCGTTCCCGCAGCCGCCGGTGAGGCCGGCTTCGGCGAGAGCGTTGATGGACGCCTCGAGCGACTCGCCGTCGTCGTCGCTGAAGTAATCCTGGGTCGCCGGCGGCAGATCCAGGGCGCGGACCAGGAAGGCCGCCATCTGGGCGCGTGACACCGGAGCGGAGCGGCAGAACTGGCCTTCGCCGCAGCCGCCGGTGATGCCCGACTCGGCCAGGCGGTTGATGTCGGCCTCGTGGCTGAGTCCATCGTCGTCGGTGAAGTAGTCGGTCGCGCTGACCGGCAGATCCAGCGCCCGGGCGAGGAAGCTCGCCATCTGGCCGCGGGTCACGTTGGCTTTGGGACAGTAGGCGTCCGGCGCGCAGCCGGCCGTGATGCCCTCGTCGTAGATCCACTGGATGGAGGCGACGAAGGTCGAGGTCCAGATGTCGCCGAACACGGCCAGCACCGGGTACCGGGTGGCCGACAGGGCGTTCGGGTCACCAGCCACGACGTCGCTGGTCAGCGTGGTCAGATCGCCGGTCATCGCGCGGTAGTAGCGCTGGTCGTCTTCGGGATCCATCATCGCCGTCGCGCCGGGCGTGCGGGTGGATGCGAACGAGAACTGGTTGCCGTTGGCGTTCGGCTGCCCGAGCCACCAGGCCTCGAGGGTCTGGTCGGTCGTGAACAGGGACGCGAGGTAGGACTCGGGGCCCTGGTGGCCGTCGGCGATGACCGCGCGGGCGCCGGCCTTCAGGAAGCCCGCGGCGTAGTTGTCCACGCGCTGCTTGGCCGTGCTCAGGGTCGGGGCCGCGTCACCGGGCTCGGAGTTACCGGCCGCGTAGCACAGGTGATGGAGCATGACGATCGCGTTCGGGGCGAGGACCAGATCGTCCACGTAGGGCTCGCCGTAGTACTTGTTCTCGTAGTCGGACAGCTTGCCGTCGCCATTGCTGTCGAAGTTCAGTCCGAAGCCGTCCTTGGTCGCGTACGCGGGGTCGTAGGTGTACGGGCTCGGCCAGCCGTTGCCGTGGCCGAAGTAGATGACCACGCTGGCACCCGTGGTGGCCGCCTTGACCTTGGACCACGTCGCATTGGGGCTGTAGACCTTGACGACGTTGGGGGTGTACTTGATGGCCTCGGCGTAGGCCGAGTCCGCCTTGTCGCGATAGCTCGCCGTCGCACCATGGGTGGCCCCCACGATGATCACGACCTTGGGGTCGGCCGGGAGCGGGTCACCCTCCGCGGCACGAGCCGGGGCGGCGGCGGGCGTGAGCAGGCCGGCGACGACGGCCGCGAAGGCGAACACGAAGGCGGGGACGGGACGGGACTGGCGCAATGGATGGACTCCGCGATGGGGGCGTGGATCCGATGTCCCAAGCCTCACCCAGGAGGGCGCGCCACTCAATCGCGGGATGGTCCGGGCGGGCCTAGCACCTTCGGGGACGGGCGCCTACGGAATGGGCCAGAGAGGTGCGGTCCGGGCATGTGCCGGCACGCACCAGGCCGTCGGCCGGCCTACGCCCGGGCGCTGGTGCGGAGCTCCGCCACGAGGTCCGCCAGGGACGGGTTGGTCCGATCGCGCCCGGACAGGATGAGCCCACCCGGGAGGTCCGGCCACGGGACCGCGGCGAGTGGGTCGTCCCAGGTGAAGCCGAGTTCATCCGTGCCGTCGTATTCGTTGGTCACGAAGTAGACGAGGTCCATGGGCTCCATGGCCAGGAAGCCGTGGGCGACGCCCATCGGGATGTCGACCCATCCGTCCTCCACGAGCTCACGCGTTTCGACGACGAGGCTCGCTGCCGGGTCGGCGAGCATCGGGCGCACGTCCACGAGGGCCACGAATGCACGGCCGCGGGTCACCAGCCAGTGGTCGTCCTGGCGTCGATGGAGGTGCAGGCCACGCAGGACGCCAAGGGCGGACGTGGACAGGTTGGCCTGCACGTAGGGCGCTTGCCGGTCAGGCGAGTCGGTGCTGGCGACCGCGTCGACGCGCGTGGCGGCGCTCGCCCGCCACAGCTCGCGGAAGGCGCCGCGCTCGTCGACCGCGCGCCCGATCGCGCCGTAGCGCACGCCATCGATGGCGGAGGCCGGCCGCACGAGTTCGCTCATCGTCGAGCCGCCGCGGGAATCGAGGCTGCGGCGTAGCGGCGCAGGATCACGGCCTGGTCGGCGAGGGCCTGGGGCCACGGTCGCATCGGCTCCCCGGATGGCATCAGTGTCGGGACGAGCACGCCCCACCGAGGCGGCGAGGAGACGCGTGTCCACAGCGCAGCGGGTACGGGCTCGATCGCCACGTCCACGTGGGCGACGCGCAGGACCTCTGCCGCCCACTCGGCCCGCGACGCGATGCCGGCGTTCACCAGGTGATGAATGCCGCCGGGACTGTCCTCTGCGAGCAGCTCGACGATGGCCTCGGCGAGGTCCGCGGCCGAGGTCGGACTGGCCCACTCGTCGGCCACGACCCGGAGCGGCTCTCCGGTCGTGGCCGCGCGCGCCGCCGCGTCCAGGATCTTGTGCGGGAAGTCCCGCCCCGGTGGCCCGAACAGCCAGCTCGTACGCACGATCCCGAGCGCGGCCGTGGTCCCTGGGGCCTGGAACGCCTCGGTAGCGGCCCGTTCGCCGGCGAGCTTGCTGGCGCCGTACGGGTTCGCCGGCTCGGACCGGTCCGAGGCCTCGTAGCCGCGCCCGTCGGTCCGCGCGCCATCGAAGACCTCGTTGGTCGAGACGACGATGAGGTCCACGCCGCGGGCCGCGCAGGCCCGTGCCAGCACCCCGGTCGCGGCCCCGTTGCGGGCGAGCGCGAGTTCCGGATCGTGCGCACAGCCGTCCACATCGGTCCAGGCCGCGGCGTGCACGACGACCTCCGGCCGGTCGCGATCGAGCACCGCGCCAACGCCGCCCGGGTCGTCGAGGTCGAATTCGGCGCGCGTCCAGGCAAGCGGCCCGCGCGGACCCGTGAACGGGGCGTCCCCAAGGGCGGCCACGAGCGCGTGCCCGAGGCGACCGGAGGAGCCCGTGACGGCGACCCGCATGCGCCCGCGTCGATCAGCCGGCGGAGCGCAGGCGCGCCCCGTACTGGCGTTCGTAGTAGGCGTCCCAGTCGCCCGAGCGGATCGCCCGCCACCAGGCCTGATTGGCGACGAACCAGTCCACGGTCGCAGGAATGCCGTCCGCGGCTCGGATCGTCGGGTGCCAGCCGAGGGCCTCGAGCCTGGCGCCGTCCATCGCGTAGCGGCGGTCGTGACCGAGTCGATCGTCCACGTGGCGGACCAGCGACCACGGCTTGCCCAGGCGCTCGAGGAGGATCGTCACCGTCTCGCGGTTGCTCAGCTCGTCGCCGCCCGCGACGTTGTAGGTCTCACCGCTGATCCCGTGGCGCAGCACGAAATCGATGCCGGCGGCATGATCGCTGACGTGCAGCCAGTCCCGACGCTGCAGGCCGTCGCCGTAGAGCGGCAGCTCCCGGTCATCGATGGCGTTGGTGATGAACAGCGGGATGAGTTTCTCGGGATGGTGATAGGGCCCGTACGTGTTGGAGCCGCGGGTGACGACCGCGTCCAGACCGTGAGTGATGACGTAGCTGCGCACGAGCAGCTCGCCGGCGGCCTTGGCCGCGGCATACGGGGAGCGCGGACGGAGTGGCGCATCTTCGTCGGCGTGGCCCTCGTCGATGGAGCCGTAGACCTCGTCAGTGGAGACCTGCACGAAGCGCGGCCGGTGGCTCGCCGCGCGGCACGCCTCGATGAGCACGTGCACGCCGACCACCCCGGTTCGCAGGAACGCCTCCGGGTCGTGGATGGATCGATCGACATGCGATTCGGCGGCGAAGTTGACGACCGCATCCGCCTCGGCGACGAGGGTGTCGACGACCGTCGCGTCGGCGATGTCGCCCCTGACGAAGGTGAGTCGGGCGGCCTGTTCCTCGTCGGCCCGGACGGGGGTGAGGTTGGCCTCGTTGCCGGCGTAGGTCAGCGTGTCCAGGACGGTGATGTGCGTCCCGTCGCGGCGAGCCAGGACGTCGCGGACGTAGGCGCTGCCGATGAAGCCCGCCCCGCCCGTGACGAGGAGCCGCCGCGGATCAGGCACTCGGACGCTCCGGGGGTGCGGGCAGGCGTCCAGCGAGATCGTCGTCGCGGGCCAGCTCGGCGGCGCGCAGCAGGCTCGCGACCGTGCCGGCATCAGCCCAGTGGCCGTCGTAGATCCTGGTGAACAGGCGCCGACCCGGGATGTAGTGGTTGAGGACATCCGTGATCTCGAACTCGCCGCGCCCCGAGGGCGCGAGATGATCGATGACATCGAAGGCATCCGGCCGCATGAAGTACACACCGATCGGGATGAGGTCGCTCTTGGGCTCGGTGGGCTTCTCCTCGAAGCCGATGACCTCGCCGTCGGCATCGAGCTCGGCGACACCGAAGCGCTCCGGATCCGGGACGCGATACAGGAGCGTGCCCGCGCCCTTGTCGCTCGTCTCGAACTCGCGGGCCGTGGCCGCGAGCTCCGGTCCGCGCAGGATGTTGTCGCCCAGGACGCAGCAGAACGCGTCGCCGCCGACGAAGTCGCGGGCCAGACCGATGGCCTGGGCGATGCCCTTGGCCCCCGTCTGGTAGCGGTAGGTCAGGTCCAGGCCGAAATGGCTGCCGTCGCCGAGCAGCTCGACGACGTCGCCGACGCTCTTGCCGCCGACGATGACCATGACCTCGCGGATGCCCATCGAGGCCAGGGTCTCGATGGGGTAATAGATCATGGGCCGGTCGTAGATCGGCAGCAGATGTTTGTTGGTGACGATCGTCAGGGGGAACAGGCGCGTCGCCGTCCCGCCCGCGAGCACGATTCCCTTCATCGCGCGGAAGCGTAGCAGGGCCACCCGCGGGTCGGGGGAGGCCGCGGCGCGAGCGGCGGGCGGCGGGCGGCGGGACGGTCCGACCCGGACGAGCTACGGCGAGGGCGCCACGCTCCCGGAAGCCGAGGGTGACGGCCGCGGCGTGGGCTCGAGACACGGCTGCTCACCCTCGGGCAGGGTGCCCTCAGTGCCGCCGGAACAGTCCACTGGTTGCTCCCCGAGCGGCGGCAGGCCGCCCTCGTAGTCGGTGATGATGAGCACGAACTCGAGCTTGTCGAGGTTTGCCGCCGGCTGGAGATAGGCCGTCTGGATGACGTCGTTGGCGTCCCGCCGGACGTCCACGACCTGGCCGATGAGCAAGCCCCTGGGATACGGCGAGCGCACGCCGCCAGCGAGCTCGATACCGGCCGTCACGACCTCGACACCGAGATCGATCTGCTCCGTGGCGTCCACCCGATCCATGACCAGGACCCCGCCAAGCTGACCGACCACCGCGCCCGTGGCGCCGCTCGTGACCAGCTGACCGATGACGGTCGAGGTCGCGTCGGTCAACAGGACAAGGGTCGATGCCTGCGAGCCGACGTCCGTGACCCGCCCGACGAGCGCGCCGCCACCGGCGATCACCACGTCGCCCACCTCGATGCCGTGGTCCGTGCCCCGGTCGAGGGTCACGACCCGTCGGAACTCGGACGACTCGCGGGCAATGACCGTGGCCGCCACGGTCGCATAGTCGAAGCCCGCCCGGAACTGGAGCAGGGAGGTGAGCAGTTCGTTCTCGCGGCGGATCTCGTCGAGCCGTGCCGCGTCGTTGCGAAGCAGCTCGTTGTCCTGGCGCAGTGCCTCGTTGTCCAGGCGCAGCCGGTCGAGCTCCGAGATGGCCGTCCCGATGGACGCGACGCCCGAGGCGACCCCATCGAGCGCCGACTGGATCGGTCGGAACGCGAATCCCACCCCGCCCTGGACGTCACGGACCAACGGATTCGAGGACAGGGCCATGAGCATCAGGCTGATGACCAGGAGCACGGTGAAGGCGACGCCCCGACGTCGGGTGGCGCGCGCGTTGAGCATCGCGGTCATCGGCCGGGCGTCGTCGTTCGCCGTCCGCTGTCCGTCAGCGCGGCGGGCGCGCGTACGTCTCGGCGACGAGCACGCGGTCCATCGCGTCGAGTTCCTCGAGGACGATGCCCGTACCCCGGGCGACGCAGGTCAACGGGTCGTCGGCGATATGGACCGGCATCTGGGTGGCCTCGGCGACACGTCGGTCCAGGCCCGCGAGGAGGGCGCCGCCGCCGGCAAGGACGATTCCCTGATCCATGATGTCGGCGACGAGCTCGGGCGGCGTCTCCTCGATCGTGTCCTTGACCGTGTCCACGATCTGCGCGACCGATTGCTCGATGGCCTCGCGGATCTGGTCGGCACCGACTTCGACGCTGCGCGGCAGGCCGGTCAGCAGGTCGCGGCCGCGCAGGTTCACGCGCTGCGAGTCCCACTCGCCGGGAGCCGCGGACCCGATCGCGATCTTGATGTCCTCAGCGGTCCGCTCGCCGAGGAACAGGTTGTACTCGCGTCGGGCGAACGTGACGATGTCCTGGTCCATCTCGTCGCCGCCGATGCGGATGGAGCGTGAGACGACGATGCCACCGAGCGAGATGACCGCGACTTCCGTGGTCCCGCCACCGATGTCGACGATGAGCGAACCGGACGGCTCGCTGACCTGCAGCCCGGCACCGATGGCGGCGGCCATCGGTTCCTCGATGAGTCGCGCCCAGCGTGCGCCGGCGTTCAAGGCCGCGTCGCGGACCGCGCGCTTCTCCACCTCGGTGACCCCCGATGGGATGCCCAGGAGCATCCGCGGTCGGGGGATGAGCCCGATCCGGTCGTGCACGCGGTTCACGAAGTACTTGATCATCTGCTCGGTCACGTCGAAGTCGCTGATGACCCCGTCGCGCAGCGGGCGGATGGCGATGATGTTGGCCGGTGTCCGGCCGACCATCCGCTTGGCCTCGGCGCCCACGGCCAGCACGCGCCTGGTCTTGGCATCGATGGCCACGACCGACGGCTCGCTCATCACGATCCCGCGATCCCGGACGTGGACCAGCGTGTTGGCGGTCCCAAGGTCGATGCCGATGTCGCGAGAGAAGAGGCCGAGCAGGCGGTCGAACATGATGCGCAGGGGATCCTTGGTGCGGAGTAAGGTCGTCCGTGACGCGACGCGGGCCGGTGTGAAGCCCAGAATCACGCGATGTCGGGTCGGGGCCGCGAACGCCGGGGCAGTATACCCCGAGCCTCTGCGCGACCCGACGTGGGCTTCGGACGCACCGGGCCGAACCCCCTCAGCGACCGTCCGCGGCGGCCCGAGGCAGGACGGACGGCCGGTCGAAGGCCACGCCCCGGTCGCGCAGCGACACGTAGGCGTCGTGGCCGATGACGAGGTGATCGAGCAGACCGATGTCCAGCAGTCGCCCGGCGGCCAGTGCCTCGGCCGTCAGGTGCAGGTCGTCCGGCGATGGTGTGGGGTCGCCGGACGGGTGGTTGTGCACGAGGATCACGCTCGCGGCGTTGAGTCGGACGGCGTCGCGGAAGAGCTCCCCGACACGCACCAGGGATGAGGACACGTTGCCCTGGTAGACGGTCTGGACCCGCAGGACGTGGTTCTTCGTGTCCAGGATCACGACCCGGAGCTCCTCGCGCTCGAGGCGGCCCATCTGCAGGATGAGCCGATCGGCGATGTCGGCTGGGCTGCGGATCGCGAAGCGCCCCGTCGGCCAGTCGGCCATGAGTCGACGCCCGAGCTCGAACGCGGCGACGAGCTGGGCCGCCTTCGCGGCGCCTACACCGGGCAGTGTCGCGAGTTCCAGTTCGCTGGCTGCGGCGACTCCGGCGAGGCCGTCGTGGGCACCGAGGGCGTCTGCGGCGAGGTCCACCGCGGAGCGGCCGCGGGTGCCACTCCCCCAGACGAGGCCGATGAGCTCGGCCGCAGTCAGGCCGCCGGCCCCGCGCAGGGCGAGCCGCTCGCGCGGCCGTTCAGCGACCGGGATCTCTCGGATGGCCCGTCCGCCGACGGGTCGCGTACGGGGCGTGGTCTCGATCACCGCGGACCTCCAGGTCATGGCGGACGGGACGGTGAGGGCGAGCCGGCGAGAACGCAAGGGGATGCGGGAGTCCCCGAGGCCCGAACGACGGAAGCCCGCCGATTCCCCCCGCCATCCGGACCTCGAGGACAACGCAAAGCCTAGCGATGCGCCCTCAACCAGCGCTCATCGGCTCCTGCACCGCCACGTATGCGTCAGCCGCCCGGTACAGCCACCAGCTCGGCGAGGACGATGAGCATCCCGTTGAACGTCGCGTGCAGGCCGATCGGTGCCCAGATCGAGCCTCGCCGGAGAAAGAGCCAGCCGAGCGCCAGCGCGACCGGGACCCGCGACGCGAACCCGACGACCGCGAGCCCCAGGGCCTCGCTGGCGCTGGATCCCGAGATCGTCAGGACGTGCACGAAGGCGAAGAACAGCGCGCCGCGCACGAGCGCCCGGCGCTGCCCCATGGACCGCGCCCAGGCGGTCGTCGCGAAACCGCGGAACAGGAGCTCCTCGCCGAGCGGCGCCACGATGGCCCCGGCCAGCAGGTTCAACACCAGTCCGGAGACTTCTCCTGTGGGTGGCAACGGGCTGACCGGCGTGACCGGCACGAGGGCGCTCAGGATCCCCGCGACGACGATCGTGGCGACGATGACCGGCCCGGCGTAGAGCGCCCCGATCCCGAGCTCCATGAGGGCCTGACCGTCCGGCCGCCGGATGCCCATGTCGGCCCAGCTGAGGGCGCCCGCGTCGACCACGAGCAGCCGGATGAGCCCGAGATACACGAACGCCTGGACCACGACCGACGCGAATCGACCGAGCGGACCCTCGATGTCCAGGCCGCCGAGGGCGAGCGGCACGCCGACGATGACGGCCGCGAGCAGCGAGACCGGCACCGCGGCGCCGAACACGAGGAACGGCGAGGGACCGACGTAGCCCGCCACACCACGCGCGCGGCGCTCGATGGCCTGCGAGCCGGCGGCGGCGATCAACCCGATCGAGAGCACGATGAGGCCGCCGAGGAGCAGGACGGGCGACGCCGGATTCGAGCCGGCAAGGAGCGCCACGGCGATGGCACCGAGCCCCACCACGCTGGCCAGCCAGCCGACCACGAAGAGGGCAGGTGCCGAACGCCCCTCGATGGTGAACGTGGACGATCCCGGGCGCGGCACCGCAGCGGCCGGCGCGGCGGCCGGCGGCTCGGACGCGGGCGCCTCAGCGGCCGTCGCGTCAGCCGGCGCCTCAGCGGCCGGCGGCTCGGGCGCGGACGGGGACCCTGGCCCGGACTCGGGCGAGGTCAACGCTCCGGCAGCGGGTCGGGCGCGGACGAGGGGCGCGAGGTCGGCTGGGCGGTGGGGCGCGATCGGACCGAGGTCTGGATCGCAGGCGTCCCGGCCGTCGAGGCAGCGGGCGACGTCGGCGTCGAGAGGCGCCCCGTCGGCTCGAAGCCCGCCGGCAGCGGAGCGACGCTGACCGCCGCAGCCGCGATCTCACGGCGCTCGAAGTCCTTGCCGCACCAGGCGCACAGCGACCAGTCGAGGCCGACCAGACGTGAGCAGTTGGGGCAGACCCGATTCAGCCGCGTCCGGCACGACGGGCAGATGATCCACTCCTCGTTGACCCGCCGCTCGCACGTGGGGCAGTGCAGGATCGATTCGACCTCGGCGAGGAGCGCCTCCTCGGCCAGGTTCCGCTCCCAGACCTCGCCGATCTTCTCGTGCGGTCGGACGATCTTGTAGACCCACATCGCGAACACGAACAGGAAGGGCGTGAACAGGATGATCCCGGCCGCGACGAAATACGGCAGGATCGCGTTGTCGGACCGCTGCTGCATATCGCGGAAGGCCCAGTAGGCCGTCGCGATCCAGAGGATCACGAGATAGATGAAGATCAGCTGGATGGAGAGTTGGACGATCGGGCTCTCGATGATGTCGCTGATCGTCTGTCCGATCCCGTCGAGGATCTGGTCCATACGCGGGCGGGTGCCTCCGAGTGAGTGCGAGCGTGGTCAGCAGCGGGGCGTTCGCGCGAGTGCGCGCGGCCTCCGCGGCAGTGTAGCAGGGGCGTTCGGCGAGTCCGGCTGCAAGCTTGCGAGCGCGCAGACTGCAGGCTTGCGAGCGCTCAGACGCGCGGCACCGTGCGCTCGTGACGGTCGGTCACGAGGCAGGTCAGGCCCGCAGCGAGCAGCAGGGCGGCACCGATCGCGACCGCCAGCGCCCCGGCGCCCGTCCCAGGCAGGCCGAAGAGGTACGGCCAGGTGAGCCCGATCGAGAGCGTACCGAGGATCACCCCGGCAACGCCGATGCGGATCCACGTGGGCACGGGGTTGCGCACCAGGGCAAGCACGATGACGACCACGACGGCCAGCGCCACCAGCAGGTGGAAGGGCCCGGCGAGCCCCCAGCGATCGAGGTAGCCGACGCCGCGCGCGCCGATGACGCTCGCGCCCCAGGGCAGCAGGAATCCGCCCGCGACCAGGGCGCCGCCCGCCACCGCGAGCCAGCCGACGAACTCGGCGAGGCGCTCGGCGTCGCCGGCAGGTCGGACCGCCACGATGACTTCGGACGACGTCGCCACGTCCCGGGTCGAGGATGCGCCATGGCCGGCCCAGGCCCGGGCGGGCGCCGCGGGACCGGCGGGGATGGACACCCCACCAGACGCCGGGCTCGGGAGGTAGACCGAGGCAGCCATCGCAGGCACGTAGGCGCCGGGCGGCGAGGGCGCGTCCACGATGGGCGGCAGCGAAGCGATGGGCGGCGCCGAAGCGATGGGCGGCGGGGCCCAGGCCGACGCCGGCTGTGCGACGGCGGCATCGAGCGCATCGTGGAGCACGGAGGGCAGGACACGCTCGCCACCGACGGCCGCAGCGGCCGGGACGTCAGTCGGGGCGAGGGCCGATGTCGCCGTGTCCTCGGGCGACTCCACGACCGTGCCGCGGCGACCGCCGCCGACGACCGAGGCGAGCAGTTCGCCACACGACGGACACGACAGGCGCCCGTACGGCACGTCCGCCGAGCAGCTGCCACAGACGATCGATCGTGCCGTCATGCGTCTCCCTCGCTTCCTGGTCGGGCTGCGGCGCCCCCAGGGTCGCCCAGACTGCCAGACGCAGCGGCAGGACGCCAGTCCCCTTCTGGGGGTGACAGTACTCCCCCGAAGGTCCCGCTGGCGTCGACAGTCCAGACCGCGGCCCGCCACGCGGCGACCATCCCGAGGAGCACCAGCTGGCCGGTCCAGACGGCCACCAGGATGACCACCGCCCCCAGCGTCAGAAGGGTCCCGCTGCCGTCCTCGAGGCTCGCCCGGATGGCCGACCAGCTGGCGGCCGCGGCGGCCGCCGATGGCACGAGGACGGCGATGAGGGCCAGCAGCGGGACGACGGCGAGAGCCACGCAACGAAGTGGCCGGCGCACGACGTGCGCCAGTCCGAGCCGCAGCGCGCGCAGCGTGCCGTCGTCGGCGATGACCACCCGCCGGGCCGCGACCGCGCCGAGGATCTCGCCGAACAGCCACGCCAGCACGACCAGGGCCAGGGCGTCCGGCACGGCCTTGATCACACGCAACGCGAGCGGTGTGACCGTGTCCACCGGGACCGTGAACTCACGGTAGGCCGCGGCCACGATCCGGGTGGCCCCGAAGATCAGGGCCAGGATCAGGGGCACGTGCGCGGCCAGGCGAACGGCGAGGATGCGCCACGCGGCGTCGGGGCGCGGCGGGACCGATACGCCCTCTCCCTCGACCACCAGGCGCACGCCTTCGGCCTCGGTCGCGGCCGCCAGCAGACCGCCGCCGAGCAGCCAGGCCACGCCGCCAAGGGCGGTCGCGGCGATCACGACGAGGACGCTGCTGGTCAGGCCGGTCAGGACGGCCGAGGTGAGGATCGGGGCCAGCACGTTGGCGAGGCCGACGGCCGTCGGCAGGACGACGATCGGGAGGAGGACCAGGAGCAGGCCGCCCCGGACGAGGAAGCCCGCGAGGGCCAGCGGCCACGTCGCGGGCCGCTCCAGGGTCGCGAGCAATGAGGCGACGAGGGTCGCCCCGACGGTCACGGCGTGGGCGATGCCGTGGGCGATGCGCCCGGGTCGGGCGACGGGAGCACAAGGCCCGGGGCCAGCTCGTTGAGTCGCGCAATGGCCGCCCCTACCTTCGCGTTCTCCGCGCCATAGGTCGCGAAGTCGCCGTCGCGCAGCGCCGCCT
>JANOTJ010000123.1:0-6851 GCA_031416295.1 Chloroflexota bacterium | reverse complement strand
GCTGCTGTCCCGATGCCGAGATCACGATCTCGTGGAAGCCGAGGTCGGCCTCGACCAGCTTGATCAGGTCGTTCGCCTTCCCCGCCTGCTCCATCAGCCAGATCTGCTTCCCGAGCTCCGCGAAGTCGTCGTCGGTCAGCTGCTCGAGCGCCCGTGCCCAGCTGTAGCGCTCGAGCGTCAGGCGGATCGGGATCAGCACCTCCTGGACTTCCTCGTCGGAGACGCCGAGGACGACCGCCCCCCGGTAGGGGAAGGACGCCACGAGACCCTCGTTCTCGAGCTGCCGGAGCGCTTCGCGGACCGGACCGCGGCTCGTGCCGAGCTCCGCCGAGAGCGCCGATTCGATCAGGCGGTCACCGGGTTCGAAGCGGCCGGAGATGATCGCGGTCCGAAGGGTCTCGATCACCTGCTGGCCCCGCGGGCCGGCCTTCGCGCCCGCCTCGGCGACCACGGTGACCTGGGCCGTCAGGCCCAGGTCGGACGGGGTGGGACTCGTCATGTCGACAATCTCAAAATGGTTGACAATCTCGGGCTGCGGGCCGTAGTGTATCGATCTCGGTGAGGATCACCAAGATCGAAACGATCGCTGTGCGGACCCCCATGCGGGAGCCGCTGGTCTGGCCGGGCGGCACCAGACACTCGGCGTCGGGCCTGCTCGTCCAGATCCACACAGACGAGGGGATCGTGGGGGTGGGCGAGGCGCCCGGACCGACCCTGCCGACGATCCAGACGATCATCGACGCGGAGCTGGGCCAGTTCCTGATCGGCCAGGATCCCCTGCGCGTCGAGTGGCTCGTGCACCGGCTGGAGGAGTTCACGCGCAACTGGAGCCGGATGGGCGCGTACGCGATCTCGGGGATCGAGATGGCCCTGCTGGATCTCAAGGGGAAAGTGCTCGGCGTCCCGGTCGCCGAGTTGCTCGGCGGCTTCTGCCGCGACCGCGTCGCGGTCGTCGGCTACCTCTTCATCGACTCGCCGGAGGCGAACGCGCAGAAGGCAGGCGCATTCGTCGATGCGGGCTACACCGAGCTGAAGCTCAAGGTCGGGCGCGACTTCGAGCAGGATCACGACACGCTCGCGGCGATCCGCGACCGCGTCGGGCCAGAGGTGAAGATCCGGATCGACGCGAACATGATCTGGAGCGTCCCGGCCGCGATCAAGTGGATTCGGGGCCTCGAGCGCTTCGACCTCCAGTACGTCGAGCAGCCGGTGCCGGACTTCGACGTGCAGGGCCTCGCGCAGGTGCGCCGTTCCGTTGCGGTCCCGATCGCCGCGGACGAGGCGTGCACCGACCTGCGCTCCGTGCTCGAGCTGCTCGAGGCGGATGCCTGCGACGTGCTCGTCGTCTACCCGTCCGAGGCCGGCGGCCTGCGGCGGGCGCACCAGATCGGCGCCCTCGCCGACGCGGCCGGCAAGTGGTGCGTGATCGGCAGCTGGGCCGAGCTCGGCGTCGCCACGGCCGGCAACGTCCACGTCGTCGCCTCGTCTTCGAACTACCCGTTTGCGAGCGACACGCACTACCCGCTTCAGGAAAGCGACGTCCTCGTGGAGCCGTTCGAGATGAGCGACGGCCTCGTCGAGGTGCCGCGTTCTCCGGGGCTCGGAGTGGAGCTCGATCCGGAAGCCGTGCAGCGGCTTTCCAACTTTCAGGTCCGTGAGTCCGTCTTCTATGACGACATCCACGGAGAGGCACCAAGGGTCGGTCAGATTCTCTGACGACCTCGAGGCAGAGGAGGAGGGGACACGATGTCAGACGAAACGACGTCCGATAGTCCGGCCGGGGGCCAGCTCGACCGTCGAGAGCTGCTGAAGAAGGCGGGTCAGGTCGGTGCAGGGGCCGTTGCGGCGGGCGCCCTCGCCGGCACGGCGAAGGCCGCGACCAAGCGCCCGCGCGCCACACCAATCAAGCGGGGCGGCAGGCTGATCTGGGGGCTCGAGTCGGACCCCGCGCACGTGGCGCCGTTCGGCGGCATCCTGACCGCCAACCACTGGGCCAAGGAGTTCGCCTACGACTCGCTCGTCGAGTGGGACCGCAACCTGAACGTCAGGCCCGCCCTCGCCGAGAAGTTCGAGATCATCAGCAAGACCGAGATTCGGTGGACGCTGAAGCGGGGCATCAAGTTCCACAACGGCAAGGAGCTCACGGCGGCCGACGTCAAGTACTCGATCGAGAAGATGCTCAACCCGCCGCTGCCGGGCAGCATTTCCACCGTTGCTCAGGTTCCGGCGATTGCCGGGGCCGACGTCATCTCGAAGTATGTGCTGCGGCTGCGGCTGAAGCAGCCCGACGCCCGCGTGATCGGCTTCTTCGCCTGGCAGCGCTTCGCGGCGATCGTGCCCGAGGGCCTCTACGACCAGATCAACGTCGCTCGCGGCGCGATCGGCACGGGACCGTACCGGATGCTCGGCTACGAGCCGAACGACCGGATCGAGTACGTCAAGTTCGCGAGACACTGGAAGACGGGCTTTCCGTACATGGACTCGATGCAGCTGAAGATCCTCGGCGACGAGCAGGCCCGGGTCGCGGCGCTGCGCGCCGGGGCGATCGACGGCGCGACTCTCTCGGTCGACGTCGCCCGGTCGCTCGTCGGCAACAGTGACCTGAAGGTCCTGAAGGGGCCGAACGCCGCCTTCCGCGAGCTCCAGATGACGATCAAGACCGGCGAGGACAAGCCGTGGCACAGGCAGGGCGTACGCCTGGCGGTCATGCACGCGATCAACCGCGCGGACATCATCAGGAGGGTCTACAGCGGCGAGGCCGAGTACTCGGGGCACGTTCCGCCCGGCTACGGCCCCTGGCCTCTGTCGGACAAGGAGCTGCGGGAGAAGTACTTGAAGTTCGACCTCCCCATGGCGAGGAAGCTGATGGCGGACGCCGGCTTCGCGAGGGGATTCGCGGTCACGATGACGACGTTCGCCCTGCAGGACTATCCGCTGATCTCCGCGGTCGTCCAGTCGCATCTCAAGCAGATCAACATCGACGTCAACATCGTCGCCCAGGAGGCCGGCACCTTCGCCGCCAACAACGGCAGGGGGACCTTCGACTGGGATCTCACCGGTCGCGGCATGCGCGGCGACGTCGACGGGTACATGGCCGAGTTCCACCCGGCCGCCCCCATCTTCAAGATCTGGTACCCGGAATACAGGAACATCCGGGCCTGGAGGGGGATCGGCAACGGCCGGATCCAGCTCGACCCCGCCAAGCGCCTCCCGATCTACCAGGATGCGCAACGGGCACTCCTGCTCAACCCCGTGCAGATGCCGCTCGTCGCGATCAAGAAGTACCAGGTCGTGCGCAAGCGCGTGCAGAACATGTACGTCGCTTTCAGCGACTTCAACACGGGACTCCGCAACGTGTGGCTGGACGGGTGACGGACAGCAGTCCCGTCGACCCGGGGGGGCGCCGCTGCGGCGGCGTCCCCCCAACCTTGCGGGCCCGGTAGGACCGGCCGCGTGTGGGCAGCTACATCCTCAGGCGGATTGCGTTCGCGATCCCGACTCTCATCGTCGTCTCGCTCGGGATCTTCCTCATGGTCCGGCTGCTGCCCGGTGACATCATCGACATCCTGTTCGGCGGCGACCTGACCGCCAGCGAGGAGATCAAGGAGCAGGCGCGCGAGCAACTTGGTCTGAACGGCTCCTACCCGGAGCAGTACTGGCGCTGGATCAGCGGCGTCCTCCAGGGAGACTTCGGCTTCTCGCTCCGCAACACCGAGCCCGTCTCGAACATCGTCGTCGACTCGCTTGTGGTCACGCTCGAGCTGGTCGTCCTCGGGCTCCTGATCGCCACAGTCGTCGGCGTGCCGCTCGGCGTCCTCTCCGCCGTCAAGCGCGACACCGGCTGGGATCTCGCCGCGCGCATCGGCGGCCTCGTCGGGCTGAGCGTCCCGAGCTTCTGGCTCGCGACGCTGCTGCTGCTGGTCACCTCGCGCGTGTTCGGCTGGGTCCCGCCCCTCGTTTACATCTCTCCGTTCGACGACCCGGTCGGGAACCTGAGCCAGTTCATTCTCCCCGCGATCTCGATCTCGGTGTTCACGATGGCGATCGTGATGCGCATGGTGCGCGCGACGATGCTGGAGGTGCTGGGGCAGGACTACGTTCGCACGGCCCGGGCCAAGGGCGTCGACCGGAGAACCGTGATCTCGAAGCACGCGCTGCGGAACGCCCTCATCCCCGTGGTCACGATCGTCGGCTTCGAGATCGGCGTGCTGATCGGAGGCGCCGCGATCATCGAGACCATCTTCGGGCTGCCCGGAGTCGGCTACGTGCTCCTGCAGGCGATCTTCGGGCGCGACTACCCGGTGATCCAGGCGATGACGCTGCTGATCGCGTTCACCTTTATCTTCGCCAACCTGCTCGTGGACATCCTCTACGGCGTACTCGACCCGAGGATCTCTCAGGAATGACCGAGGCCGGCGTGGACACCTGGGGCGAAACGCGCCATCGGCGCTTCGGACGGCTGGGCAAGTGGCGTAACCCGATCGGGCTCGCCGGCGCCGCCATCGTCGTCTTCAACGTCTTCGTCGCCCTGCTCGGACCGCAGCTCTGGCGGCTCGACCCGGACGAGCTGGCCTCCCTCCGCTTCGAGGGGCCGAGCTGGGCTCACCCGATGGGCACGGACGAGCTCGGGCGCGACACCATGGCGCGCATCATCCACGGGGCGCAGGTGTCGCTCCAGGTCGGGGCGATCTCCGTCTCGATCGCGTTCGTCGGCGGGGTCCTGTTCGGCCTGCTGGCCGGCTACTACAAGGGGATCGTCGACACCGTGCTGATGCGGCTCGTCGACATCATGTTCTCGCTGCCCGGGATCGTCCTCGCGATCATGATCGCCGGCCTGCTCGGGCCGAACCGCCGCAACGCGATGATCGCGATCGGGATCGTGATCCTGCCCGCGTTCGCACGGGTCGTGCGGGGCGCCGTGCTCGAGGTGATGGGCTATCCGTACACCGAGTCGTCACGTGCACTCGGTGCGAGCGGGCTGCGGATCATGACGAAGCACGTGATCCCCAACATCGGCGCTCCCCTGCTCGTGCTCGTCTCCGTCTATCTGTCGGTCGCGATCCTGGCCGAGGCGGCGCTCAGCTTCCTCGGACTCGGTACGCAGCCGCCGGAGGCTGCCTGGGGCAGCATGCTGAGCACCGCGCGAACCTATATCGACGTTACGCCCTGGTTGTCGATCTTCCCGGGCGCCGCGATCATGGTCGTGGTGCTGGGCTTCAACCTCCTCGGCGACGGGCTGCGGGACATCCTCGATCCCCGGCTCGGCCCTCACGTCGGCGACGTTCCCGTCAAGAAGTAGTGATGCTCGCGTGCTCGACGTCCTGATCCGAAACGGCTGGGTCGCGGACGGCGCCGGCAGCCCGCCGTACCTCGGCGACGTCGCGATCGAGGGCGGGAAGATCGCCGACGTCGGCCGGCTCGGTACGGCTGTGACCGCGGACCGCGTGATCGATGCGACCGGCAAGATCGTCTGCCCCGGGTTCGTCGACCCCCACAGCCACAGCGACTTCTCGATCCTCGCCAACCCGACCGCCGAGAGCACGATTCGCCAGGGCGTCACGACCGAGGTCGTCGGCAACTGCGGCTGGAGCTACGCACCCGTGACGGACGCATCCGAGCCCGTCATCCGCAGCCGGCTGCACGCGTTCGGGTTCGACAAGCCGACGATTCCGTGGTCGACCTTCGGCGAGCACCTCGAGTTCCTCTCGGACGTCGGCCACACGCCCAACTTCGCCTGGTTCGTCGGCCACAACGCGATCCGGCTCGCCGCGGGAGTGTCCGGCTCGGCGCCGAGCACCGAGCAGATGTCGATGATGGAGGGCTTCGTCCACGAGGCAATGCAGTCGGGAGCGCTCGGGATGTCGACCGGGCTCGAGTTCAACCCGGGCCGGGAGGCGACGACCGACGAGTTGATGCGCCTGAACGCCGTCGCCGGGGAGTACGACGGCATCTACACGAGCCACGTCCGCAACCGCGACTCGGGCCTGCTCGAGGCGATCGACGAGTTCCTCGCGGTTGCCCGGGCGGGGAGCACGAGAGCGGAGATCTCGCACCTGAACGTCCGCCACAACACGAACGCGCCGGAGCGGGGCTGGGAGCGCGCGGTCGAGAAGATGGCGGCGAGCCGCGAGACGGGGCTCGACGTCCTCGCCGACACGACCCCGTTTCGGGAGGGTCTCGGCCAGATGGCCGGGATCCTGCCGCCGTGGGTGGCCGAGGACGGGCCGGAGGCCGCCGCGGCGAAGCTGCGCGACCCCGCTCTCCGCGAGCGGATGCGCAACGAGAGCGACCGTTACTGGCGCTTCATCCACAAGGGCGAGTGGGAGCGCGTTCACTTCCAGGCGACTCCCCAGCACCCCGAGCTCGGCGGGATGAACTTCCGGCAGATCTCGGAGCAGCTCGGCAAGGACCCGTGGGAGTGCTACCTCGACATCCTCGCCGACGCCGGCGCGGACTACGAGTCGATCCTGACGGTCGGGACGCTCTTCACCGACGAGCACCTGGCGGAGATGATCGGCCATCCGCTCTTCTGCCTCGGCGTCGACACGTTCACGGTGAAGGACACGGGGCCGCTGAGCGAGATCATGAAGCACCCGCTCGGCTTCGCCGGCCACGTCCACTACCTCACCCACCACGTGCGCGAGCGGGGCACGCTGCGCCTGGAGGAGGCGATCCGGAAGATGACGAGCATGCCGGCGGCGCACTTCGGCCTCTGGGATCGCGGCCTCCTCCGGGCGGGCTACAGCGCCGACGTCGTCGTACTCGACTGGGACGAGCTCGACGACGTCTCCACGACCGAGAATCCGACCGTGTACGCACGCGGGGTCGAGCACGTCCTCGTCAACGGCGTC
>JANOTJ010000122.1:0-1871 GCA_031416295.1 Chloroflexota bacterium | reverse complement strand
TGGAGCCACCAGGGCCTGAGATGGGGTGGCGTATCGATGCTCGCGGTGTGGCGCCATCTCATCGAGCCAAGGGCAGGCAGACACGCCGCCGCGCCGTTCGTCGTCGCCGTTGGGGCCGACAAGCACCAAGCCGTATTCCATCGCGACGACCTCCTGGGCCCGGACGTGTTGATCGCCCGGACGCTCGACGGTGCGCCCCTCGACGCCCGCCACGGCGCCCCGCTACGCCTGGTCAGCCCCGCACAGTATGGGTACAAGAGCGTGAAGCACCTCGTTGCCCTCGAGTTGCACCACGCCCAGCCACGGCTCGGTGCGAAGGAGCACCTGCGGGCCCGGGTCGCCCGCGAAGAGCGCCACAGCCGCCTCCCCGGCTGGTTGCTGCGGGTGCCCTACCGGCTCTTGGTCCCGATCACTGCCCTGATCGCTGAGCGCAGCGCCGCGTCTTCAACTCCCTCGAAGCGCTGACACCAGCCACCACGCTTCGCCCCGGCATCCCCGAGCCCGGGCATCCCCGGCGCGCCGGTATGGCAGTGCCGGCCTCGGACCGCGCGCCAGCCCAACCCGCGGTGTACGAGCGCGGGCGGGGGCGCGAACGCCGCATAACCCGAAGGTCGTAGGTTCGAGTCCGGCCATGCCAACAATTGGAACGCTCAGGTCAGCGACCTGGGCACTCATCGTTCGGAGGGCGTCTACCGGCGCTGTCGACGTGAGTCTCGCTCATGTGGCGAGGTCGTAACCTTCCGGCCCGCGATCCAGGTCTGTGTCACTCGGAGGCCGGCGGCGGCGAGGGAGCCGTCGAGAACCACGACATCGGCTCGCGTCCCCGGAACCAGCGTGCCTCGCTCATGTTGCTGACGACCGGCGGCGGCCGCGCCGCGCGTGTACGCCAGGAGCCACTCGGCAGCACCAACCGACTGATCGCTTCCGAATTCGCGAGGTAACCGTCTGGAGACGCCGGTCGCGATCGCGAGATAGTCGGCGGCTCCGACTCGGGGGATCTGACGCAGATCGCGAAGCCCGCCGGTGGCTATGGACGTATCGAGCGTTTCGGCGCTACCTGTGACGGTCAGCGGCGCGATTCGAGGTAGGCGGCGCCGCGGACGTCGAGGTAGGTCCGGGTGGGGGTGCGGACGATGCGGACCACCACCCGAGCCCGCGTGGCGCGTTAGCCGTGCTCCATGGGGCGGCGGCCCTGGAGCGAGCGGATAAGCGTGACGTCATCGGCGTATTCCAGGTCGCCGCCGACCGGGAGGCCCCGCGCGATGCGGGTCACGGCCAGGCACCGTCTCACCCAGCAGGTCGGCCAGGTACATGGCGGTGGCCTCGCCCTCCAGGGTGGGTTTGGTGGCCAGGATGACCTCCTCCAGCCCCCCGCCCTCAGCTCGGATCAGCAGCTCGCGAGCTTTGATCCGGTCGGGACCGGGGCCGTCGATGGGGCGGATGGCGCCTGGAGCTATTCGGCCAGGTCGCCGAAGACCCGGAGCCTCACGACGAAGGAGATTCCTCGCCCTCAAACTGAGACACTACCCGTCGTTCGGCCAGATTGACAAAGCCCGGACGCAGGGCGTAGATTCCCGGCCGGCGCGCAAGTCGCCCGCCACGCTAGCTCAATTGGAGGCGGGCTCCGAATGAAGATGCGAAACCTCACCCGGTACACCACGGCGCCCGATAGCGCCGCGGATCGCGGGAGATTTGCGCCCATCTCGAGCTAGCCGCAGGCGGCAGGACCGCCTTCCGGACAGACCAGAGCCGTGGGCCAGATCGGGCCCCCGGCTTTTTTGATGCTCTGCGGAGCACCGCGAGCCGCGAGGCCCTCCCGACCAGGACGTCGGACGAGCCCCGCGGCTCATTCCATGTCCACCCCTCCCCCA
>JANOTJ010000121.1:0-1608 GCA_031416295.1 Chloroflexota bacterium | reverse complement strand
GGCGCGTCAGCCCGGGGACTCCGCCTCACTGTCGACGACCCGCGACAGGTCGTAGGCGCGGCCGCGCTCACGGTCGCGCTCATGCCGGGCCATCAGGCGCTTGCGCAGCCGGATCGACAGCGGGGTCACCTCGACGAGTTCGTCGTCGGAGATGAATTCCAGGGCCGTCTCCAGCGTGATCGGGCGGGCCGGCGTGAGCCGCAGCGACTCGTCATGGGAGTGCGTCCGGATGTTGGAGAGCTTCTTCTCCTTGGTCGGGTTGCATTCCATGTCGCCCGAGCGGGAGTTCTCCCCGACGATCATGCCCTCGTAGACCTCGACGCCGGCACCGATGAACAGCTCCGCCCGTTGCTCGAGGTTGAAGAGCCCGTACGCGTTGCTCGAGCCGGTCCGGTCGCTGACCAGGACGCCGTTAGTGCGATGGGTGACCTCGCCGGCCCACGGTCCGTAGCCCTCGCCGATCTGATGCAGCAGGGCGGTGCCGCGCGTGTCCGTGAGGAGCTGCCCGCGATATCCGATGAGACCGCGGACCGGCAGCACGTACTCCATCCGAACGCGCCCATCGGCATCGCTGGACATCTGTTCGAGGCGACCCTTGCGACCGGCCATGGCACCCTGGATCTCGCCGATGTAGTCGGGCGGGATGTCGATCGTGACCCGCTCGTACGGCTCGTGGACCTCGCCGTCGATGTTGCGCAGCAGAACCTCGGGTCGTGACGCGGTCAGTTCGAAGCCTTCGCGACGCATCTGCTCGATGAGCACGGCAAGCTGCAGCTCGCCGCGGCCACGGACCTCGAAGGCCTCGCTGGACTCTGACGCGCGGACCTCGATGGAGACGTTGCCCAGGACTTCCTTCTCCAGGCGCGCCTTGATCTGGCGGCTGGTGACGTACTTGCCCTCACGCCCGGCCAGGGGCGAGGTGTTGACCCCGAAGGTCATGCGCAGGGTCGGAGCGTCGACGTCCAGTCTGGGCAATGGGCGCGGATCGCCGGGTTCGGTCAGGGTGTCGCCGATGGTCACCTCGGGCAACCCGGCGACGCTGACGATGTCGCCGGCGCTCGCTTCCTCGATGTCGGTCCGCTCGATGCCGCGGGCGGTCTGAAGGCTGGTGACCGTGCCGCTGATGGTCACGGTCCGACCGGGCTCGACGGAACCCGCGGTGTCATCGGCCTCCTCGCGCACCACGACGATGCGCTGACCGACCCGGATGCGGCCGTTCCAGATCCGGCCCACGGCCATGCGTCCGACGTACTCGTTCGCGGACAGGTTGGTCACGAGCAGCTGCAACGGATGGTCCGGCGTGTAGATCGGCGGCGGGGTGACCTCCACGAGCAGGTCGAGCAGCGGGTGCAGGTTGTCGCCGGGCTCATCGAGCGAGCGGGTGGCCGTACCCGCCTTGGCGTTCGTGTACACGACCGGGAAGTCGATCTGGTGCGCGTCGGCGCCAAGGTCCATGAACAGCTCATAGACGTCGTCGAGGACCTCGGCCGGGCGGGCGTCGGAACGATCGATCTTGTTGAGCGCGACGATCACCGGCAAGTGCCGGGCCATGGCCTTCTGGAGCACATAGCGGGTCTGCGGGAGCGGGCCTTCGGCCGCATCCACGAG
>JANOTJ010000120.1:0-16694 GCA_031416295.1 Chloroflexota bacterium | reverse complement strand
GTACAGCGCCTGCGCGTGCCCGAGCTCGTCCTGCGCGAGGGAGCTCATGGCCACGTCCTCTTCGAGCAGCGGCGCGATGCCCGTCCATTCGGAATCGGTCCAGCCGAGGACGGCCTCGTCGTCGGCCATCGACAGGAGCACGTCGCGCAGCGGCGACACGAGGGCGGCCTCGAGTGCGCCCACGACCGCTGCCGTCATCGCGGTCGGGCGCGCGGCTTCGCCTGCCCGGACTGCGCTCGCGCGGCGGCCAGCTTGTCGCGCATCACGTAGCCGCCAGGCTTCTTGAACGATCGATCGAGGGGCGGCTGGAGCAGGTCCGGGTCGGCGAGATCCACGACGTCCGCGCGGCGCACGATCCACAGGCGGATGCTCTCCTGGCGACGGCCGAAGAGTTCCCGCGCGTAGTGCGTGGCGAGTTCGACATCGGGGGCCATGACACTGCCCCCGTGGCGCATCGGATCCCCATCACGTGCCTGGTGGAAGACCTCCCAGGCCTCCAGGCTGGGCGGGGTCGCCCGCGCGCTCGCTGGGCGGGTCATGCGGCAGCGCCCGCTGGGCGGGGTCGCCCGCGCGCGCGCGGCGCGGGTCATGCGGCAGCGCCCGAGTCGGCACCCACGCCCAGGACCGCGTCGCGGACCCAGGCCGATTCCTCGCGGACAAGCCTGCGGAATGCCAGCCGTTCCTGGGACATCGGGCCGTGGTTGGTCACGACGCTGCGCAGCTCGTCCCAATCGGGCTCGGTGTAGCGCCACGTTCCGGTCGCCTCGTCGAGAGCCAGCGCTGGATCCGGGATGACCAGGCCGAGCTCGCGGATCCGCGGCACGTAGATGGTCAGGAATTCCTGGCGGAGCTCCTCCGAGGTCCTGGCCTTGATCCGCCAGCGCAGGTCCATGTCGCGCTCTCGCGGCGAGCGCGGGCCGTGCATCTGCATGAGCGGCCCCCACCACCGATCGAGGGCGTCCTGGAGGTCCGCGCGCTGCCCATCCGTGCCCAGCGCCATGGTCACCACGACGTCGCGTCCGTGCATGATGTGGACCGATTCCTCCCAGCAGATCTTGCGCATCGTCCGGGCATACGGCGCGTAGCTGCTGTCCCTGAGCGCTTGCTGGGCTACGATCGCGGCAGCATCCACGAGCCACGCGATGATCCCGACATCCGCCCATGTCCGCGTGGGGTAGTGGAAGACGTTGTGGAACTTCGTGCGGCCGGCGAGCAGGTCGTCGAACATCGCCTCGCGCGACTTGCCGAGGTCTTCCGCCACCCGATAGAGCAGCTGGGCGTGCCCGACCTCGTCCTGGACCTTGGCCGTCAGGGCGAGCTTGCGGCGCAGCGTCGGCGCGCGCATCAGCCACTCGCGCTCGGGCAGGACACCCATCAGCTCGGAGTTCGCGTGCATCTCCACGAAGCGCAGGACGGCCGTGCGATAGGCATCGGGCAGAGCATCGGTCGCCTCGACCTTGCCGCCGCCCATGACGTGCGCTTCGAAGCGCGCGAACCATGCGTCGTCCGCCTCCCCGTGGAACTGGGCCGGAGACGCGCTCGCGCCCACCCGCTCGGCAGGTCGCAGGATCGGGTCGAGGGCCAGCGGATCGGTCATCGGACCGCCTGACCGGCAGCGCTCGGCAGCCCGACCGCGCGCAACGCGAGATCGACGTAGGCGTCGACGAGAGCCGCCGGGTCGAGCCGGCCGTCGGGTCGGTACCAGGCGACGAGACCATTCAGCGCGGTCAGCAGGAAGGCGGCTGCGGCGACCGGATCGACCGGATCGAAGGTGCCGGCAGCCGTCCCCGCGGCGATCGTCTCGCGAAAACGTCGCTCGTAGGCGTCCCGTCGCTCGCTGATCGTGGCTCGGCGCTCGCCCTCCAGGGCACGCCATTCGTGGATGAACACGGACGCCCGCTCCGGGTCGTCGACGAGCACGGCCAGGTGAGCGCGAATCAGGGCGGCGAGACACGAACGCGGGTCCCTGGCCGCACCCGCTGCCTCGTCGGCAGCGGCTTCGAAGCGCCCCGCGGTCTGATCCACGATCGCCCACAGGACGTCCTGCTTGGAGCTGACGTGCGCGTACAGGCTCGCGCCCTGGAGGTCCACGGCCCGGGCGATGTCCCGGACGCTGGTCGCGGCGTATCCGCGCTCCCGGAACAGGGCGCTTGCGGCGTCCTCGATGGCGCGTCGGCGCTCGGTCTCGACCACGGGCTGGTGCGGCGCCTCCTCGGCTCTCCCTAACGAACGTTCGCTCGTGTCGCGGGAGCCTACGCCAACCGCGGCGCCGAGGCAAGCGCCGCGCGAGAGGGGAATCCGCCGCGAGAGGGGAATCCGCCGATACCGGCCGCCACCGTGGTGCGGCCGGCGCGCCGGCCACGGATCCCTGTCCCGCCTGAGCCCCGCCCAGACCCCACCAGCTCGGGCATTCCCTTGCAGCAGCACCAGTGCTACTACGGGCCCGTTCCAAGGCCCCGAGCGACTCCGACGCCCCTATCCGTGCGTGGACCTGGGCCATGACCATCCTGGCCCGACCCGAATCAGCCGTTACCAGCACCCATGGTGCTGGAAGGGAAAACCCGGCCGGACCGGCCGCGGGCCGCGGAAACCCGGGCGGACCGGACTGGCCCCGACCCCCCGCGCCGCATCAAAACTCCCTTGCAGCAGCACCGGCGCAACTTCCGGCCCGTTCGAGGCCCGAGCGCCTCCGAGAGAGGTCCGGGTGTCGAGCCCGGACCATCGGATGAGTGGTCGCCGGTAAGCGATGGCCGCCGCCGGACGTTCTGGTCTCGTAGGAATCATCCGGCCGCCGCCCTGCATCCATCTGGCGGCCGACCACCACAGAAGTCTCGGGAGACAGCACGATGGGATACGAACCGGACGACGAGTTCGACGGGCTCGACGTGATCGAACCGCTCGAGGAGCAGACGCCAGCACTGCCACTGCGGGCGACCCCGCGCGCGACATCGCGCCTGGGCCTGTCCATCCCCGGCGCGATCGGCGGGGTGCTGCTCATCGGGGCCATGGCCTTGGGCGCCAACCTCGGCCTGACCGGCGACACCGGGGCGGGTTCCGGCGACGACGAGGCGGCGCCGACCTTCGTCGCCTATGACGCCTCCGACGAGGCGCTCGAGATCGAGCCGACCGACGGCGAGGCGTCCCGGCCGAGCGAGGGTGGCGACGACGCGACCGACGCGCCAGACGCCACCGACGAGCCCACAGCCGGCGGCGAGCCTGACGGCGAGGACGGCCATCAGGCCACGGCCGAGCCGACGGCCAAACCGGCGGCCACGCCCGAGCCGACCGACAAGCCGGACGCCACGGCCAAGCCGACGGCCAAACCGACCCCGGAGCCAACCGCCAAGCCCACGGCCAAGCCGACCGAGAGGCCGGTCATGAGCCTGTCCCTGGCCATCAAGGAGGGCGCGGTCTTCCTGGATTGGGGCGACTGTGAGGTTGACGGGGGCCACTACTACAAGGCCGTCCGTTCCACGGACAAGACCGTGACCTGGCCGCCCGCCGACAACGACGAGGTCGTCGCGGTCACCGAGGTCGGGGGTACGACGAAGGCCTGGGACGAGCACGCCCCGGCGGCGACCACCGCCTGGTACCGCGTCTTCTGCGTGCGCAGCACCGAGGACGGCTACAAGGTCCTCTCGGCCAGCGCCACGAAGTCGATCGAAACGCCCGATGAGCCGGCCCCGACCAAGGAGCCAGCACCCGAACCATCCGCACTGTGGATCGAGGCCAGCGTTGATGGCGGTGCGGTCGTCGTCACCTGGGAGGCCTGTAGCAGCGAGAGCTTCAGCCACTACCGGATCCTGCGCAAGCAGGACGGCAGCGAGGCCAGCCTGCTGGCCGAGGTCGAGGATGCCTCGGCGACCACCTTCGTGGACAGCGAGGTCGAGGTCGGGGTCACCTACCTGTACCTCGTGCAGGCCAAGGGCAACCTCGAGAGCGACTGGATTCTGCTCGGGTCGACCGAGTGGGCCGCCGTGACGATCGAGTAGCCGGGAAGAGACGACGAGCCTGACGCGCGATGGATGGGCCGCTCCCTTGGTCCCGCCTGGGGCGGTACTGCTGGCCAGTGGCCGGACGGCCCATCCATCCGCACCATCGGGCCACCGATGTCGAGTGATGTGCAACCTGTCACGCGCCTTGATCCGACCCGGGAACGTGCCCTCGTGGCCCGTGCCCGGGTCGACGCGTCCGCGTTCGGGGAGCTCTACGACTTCTACCTGCCACGCATCTACGGCTTCATCGCGCGTCGCCTCGGCGACCGCGAGGCCGCCGAGGATGTCACGGCCATGACCTTCGAACGGGCGCTCTCGGCAGTCCGACGCGACGACTTCCGGAACGAGGCCTTCGGCGGCTGGCTGTATCGGGTCGCGGCCAACGCCGTGGTCGATCACGTGCGACGGTCGCGCCGGACGGTGCCCCTCGGCTGGCGGGCCTCGGATGCCGGACCGGACGACGGCCCGGAGCGGACGCTGGGTGACGAACGGGCGGCCCGGGACCTCGCGGCCACCCTCGATCGGGACCAGCTTGGACGAGCCCTGGCGGAACTCCCGGAAGCCCCGCGCCGCTTGCTGGTGCTGCGCTTCCTGGACGGCCTCGACACCCAGGAGCTCGCGGCCGTCCTCGGCTGCAGCGCGGCCACCGTCGCTGTTCGCCAGCATCGGGCACTGCGCGCGCTGCGCGCCATCCTGGCCAGGGAGGCATCCGATGTGGCCTGACGACGATCGCCTCGTGCAGTTCGCGGACGGTGCCCTCGAGCCCGACCTCCAGGACCTCGCGGACACGCTCAGCGCCGCTGGTCAGAGAGCCCGTCGGCGCGCGTCCGTCCCATCCCGGGCGTTCGCTGCAGACCTCCGGACTCGATTGGTCGACGAGTCCGTGTCGCCCCGGCGCAGTGCGCTCCAGGGCACGGCGACGATGGATCGGGTCCGCCCGCGCGTCGTGGCGCGCGAGGCCGCGACATTCCGCGTGCCGCGCTGGTCTGTGGCCGCCGTCGCCGCAGCACTCGTGATCGCCGTCGTGGGCATCGATGGCGGCTGGCTGGATGGCGGCCCGGCCGAGACCGCCGTGGTGGGCGCCACGGACGCCGTCCTGGTCCGCGACGGCACGCGCGCTCCGCTGGAGGCCGGGATGCAACTCCACGAGGGCGACCGGCTCCTGACCGGAGCCGATGGTTCGGCGACGCTGGCCCTGGCCGGCGGCGAGACCCGGCTTGCCGCGTCCACGGACCTGACCATCGACGACATCTCCGGGACGGAGGTCGTCCTCGAGCAGGCGGCAGGGCGCGCCTGGCACCGCGTGGACGACCCGCTGGAGCGCTACGTCGTCACCACGGGCGACGTCACCTGGACGGCGACCGGCACGGCCTTCGACCTCGACCGGCGACCGGCCGATCGCGGCGGCGAGGAGGTCCGCGCGATCGGCATCGAGCACGACGTCACGGCGATCGGGCCGGGTCTCGCGGTGTCCGTCACCGAAGGGACCATCGCCATCGTCGCCCTCGGGCCGACGGACGGGGCGCGGCGCGTCCGCCTGGACACGGCGACGACCGCGGACCTCGCAGATACGTGGTTGCGCTGGAACGCGACGCGCGATCTTGCCCTCGGCTTCGACATCGGGGTTCTCGAGCCAGAGCTTGCCCAGGCCAGTGAGCGCCCCAAGCCCACGCCCACGTCCGTCCTGACCCCTCGCCCGACGGGCGATGGCGATCCCCGGCCGAGCGCCGCTCCGACCGCGGTGCCGACCGCCGTGCCGACGTCCGAACCGACCCCGCGCTCGACGCCCAAGCCGACCCCGAAACCGACCGCCAAGCCGACGCCGAAACCCACCCCGACACCGACGCCGAGCCTGGCGAGCCTGGGGCTGGACGTCACGTCATGCGATGGCGGCTTCGCCGTCCTCGACTGGACAACGGCCCCGGCCGAGGGTTTCGGGCACTACCAGTCATTGCGCTCGACATCCTCCTCGATCGCACCGGCCTACCCGCCGAAGGCTCCCGCTCTCGCACCCGACGGCCTGTACACGACGGACCGCCTCGCGCTGCGCGGTACCGACACAGGGCTCGAGCCCGGAACGGCCTACTGGTACCGGACGCTGGCACTCACCGCCGGCGACGATGCCTATGCCGCGAGCCCGGTCAGGGCGATCGAGGCCAGGCCGATCAAGGCCCTCGGTGCGCTCGCCTGGAGCGTGGAGGCCGGCACCGTGACCTTCGAATGGCTCGCCTACGGCGGCCCGCAGGCGTGCTTCGGCATCGCCAAGCTCGTGGTGTCGCAGACCGACGACACCCCGGGCTACCTCGAGGGCGGCTCGAATGCCGTCTGGGCATCGGAGGACCAGGCGGCCGCGGGCGCCGTCCTGGACGGCTTCACCAGCGGCACCCACTTCGCCCGTCTGGAGATCCTGCGCGATACGTGGATCGGCAAGGTCCTGGTCGCTCGCACGGACGTCGCCACGATCGTGGTCCCGTGACTGGCGGCGCTACTCCCCGGTGAATCGAGGCGGCCGCTACTCCCCGGTGAACCGAGGCGGCCGCTTGTCACGGAACGCGGCCAGGCCCTCGGCGTGGTCGGGGCTTCGCCCAAGGATGCCCTGGGCCTCGGTCTCCGCGGCGAGCGCCGCCTCGAGATCCGTGGTCCACGCCTCGGCCAGCAGGCGCCGGGTCGCCGCCATCGCCCGGGGAGCGCCGGCGGCGAGGGTCATGGCGACCTCACGGGCCGCTGCCCCAAGCTCCGCGTCCGGGACGACCCGGGTCACGAGGCCGATGCGCAAGGCCCGGGCGGCGTCCACCGAACCGCCGAGCAGCGCAAGTTCCGCTGCCTGTCCAGCTCCCACGATCCGTGGCAGCCACCACGACGCGCCGCTGTCCGGCACGAGCCCGATGCGCCCGAATGCGAGCACGAATCGGGCCGATTCGGCGGCGATCCGCAGGTCGCAGGCGAGGGCCAGCGACATCCCGGCCCCCGCGGCCACCCCGTTGACGGCCGCTACGATGGGCCGATCGAGCGCGGCCATCGCACGCACGATCGGCACATAGCGCTCGCGCAGTTCGACATCGAGCGGCGCTGCCTCGGGCTCCTCGCGCTCGGCCAGATCCTGCCCGGCGCAGAAGGCGCGCCCGGCTCCGGTCAGGATGACGGCGCGGATGGAGCGATCCCTGGCGATCGTCCGGAGCGCGTCCAGCAGGCCGACCTTGACCGGGACTGTGAGCGCATTCAGCGCCTCGGGCCGGTCGAGCGTGATCGTCGCAATGGCGTCGGCGACCTCGAGCCGCAGCCCGTCGCTCATCGCGCGCGGGCGTCGACCATGATCATGGTCGCGGCTCCAGGCGCCGTCACGACACGAACTCGACCAGGCGCCCATCCACGAGCTCGAAGACTCGTCGATCGACCGGTTCGTCGGCACCGCCCGAGTGCTCGATGACGAACTCCGTGAACAGCGCGCCGAACGCCTCGTCGCCCGGGCGCAGCGATGCGGCCGTCAGGAGGTGCCGCTCCGGCAGCCCGACCAGGACCCGGCCCCCGGGCGCGAGTTTGCGGGCCAGGTGCGCGAGCGTATCGGGCAGCAGGATGCGCACGGCGTCGAGGCCATCGCCGGTATCGGAACTGATCAGGCGTCGCTCGCCTGAGACCTCCTCCGACCATGGCGCGCTCTCCGCCCAGGCGCTGAGATTGCGGATGGCCGCATCCTGGAGCTCGGCAGGTTCGATCCCCCAGGACAACAGGTGATCGCCGTTCACGACGATGTCGAAGCCGCCCGCGGGGATCGTGTACACCACCGGGATCCCGGCCGGACCCTCGTCGATGAGCGGCTGGGCGTAGCTCTTGGTCGCATGGGCGAGCAGGGTCGCGAGCTGGACATCCTCCATGGCCAGTCCATGGGTGCCCACGGGCCGGAAGGCTGGTCGCACGAGATCCCGGGCGAGCGACCAGTCGTGCTCTGGAGCGTCGACGGCCGACGACGTCGAGACCGGCGCCGGGACGTGCCCACTGACCGGCGCCGACGGGTCGATCGGGCCGAGGATGTCCGGTGGCGCATCGCGGATGAGGACGGGCGGATCGTCACCGAGGTCGCGGGCCACGTCCCGCCCGACGTCTGATCCGCCCTGGAATGGGTCTCGTTCCATGTGCTTGCGTCCTCCTCAGTGTCCTGACCAGATCGCTGGTCGTTTGGCCATGAACGCGGCCATGCCCTCGCGCTGGTCGGCCGTCGCGAAGAGGTCGAAGAAGGCCTGGCGTTCTCGACGCAGACCCTCGCTGAGCGGCAGCTCGGCCGCAGATCGGACCGCCGCCTTGGCGGCGCGCACGGCCAGCGGCGGCATCCCGGCGATCGTGGCGGCCAGATCCATGGCCGCGCCGACGGTCTCGGCCGTGGGCACGACCGTCGTGACCAGCCCGACCGCAAGGGCCTCGGACGCGGGCAGCATCCGCCCGGTCAGGATCAGCTCCATCGCGCGGGCCTGGCCGATGGCCCGGGTCAGACGCTGCGTCCCGCCGGCGCCGGGCATGACCCCGATTCGGATCTCGGGCTGGCCGAAGCGCGCGTCGTCGCCGGCCACGATGAGATCGCATGCCATGGCCAGCTCGCAGCCGCCGCCGAGGGCGTAGCCGCGGACCGCGGCGATGATCGGGACGCCGACCGCCGCGATGCGATCCCACGCCTTGAAGTGCCCGTCTGCGGCAAGCTGCTCGGGGGTCTGGTCGGCGAGTTCGGTGATGTCGGCGCCCGCGGCGAACGCCGCGTCACCCGCACCGGTCAGCACGATGGCTCGCACCCCCTCGTCGGCATCGAGCGCGTCGAGCACATCGGCAAGCTCGGCGAGGAGCGCGAAGCTCAGCGCGTTGCGCGTCTCCGGTCGGTCGATGGTCACGAGTGCGACGCCGTCGCGTCCCTGGACCTGGGACACGACGCGGATGAACCGTGTCGGGGTGGCGGGTCGGACGTCGGGCAAACCTCGGGGCTCCTCGCTGCTCGCCACCAGTATCCACGAGCGGGGAACTGGTGACTTCAGGTTCCGGGCGCTGCCAGATCGTCGGCATCCTCGACGATGAGCAGGGTCGCGAGACCCGGCGCGATCTCGCGCAGGTTGCGGCCGGCGGCGCGCATCGCATCGGAGGCGAGCCCGGCGTCGAGGGCCACCCGATCGTCGAAGGTCATCGCCGTGATCAGCACGAGATCCGTCTCGCCGCCCAGTGCACCGTGCACGCGCTGCACGCGCGTCGAGCGCAGCCCGGGCGTGCCCGCGACCAGGGGCAGGTGCTCGGTCGCATAGCGGCGCTCGAAGTCCGCCAGCGCGGCGGGGCCCCCATCGGGTCGGCGGTACAGGGCGAGCAGGGTCGTCATGGAAGGTCCTCCGCTGCGGTTCCGAGGTCGATCGTGGCGTACTGGTCGATCAGCGCGGGCAGCAGTAGCCGGTGGCCGCTGCCGAGCAGGTCGTGGTCTGCGCCGGGGATGATGAGCAGGCGCCCGTCAGCGACCTGGCGGGCGAGTTGCCACGCCCGGCCGACCGGCACGAACGGGTCGCGATCGCCGGCGACGACCAGGGTCGGGACCTCGATCGCGCGCAGCTCGGCCGGCGTGAGCAAGGGCTGGCTCGCGATGTCGGCGACGACCGCCGACAGAAGTCGGCGCCAGGCCCCCTCGCCCTGCACCGGGTCGTGTCGGGCCGCGAGGGCGGCGGCCCACGCCGGATCCTGCCGTTCGATGCGCGCCGGGTCCATCAGGGAGCTCGCGACCCGCAGGCGCGGCTCGCGCTCCGCGGCGACGCTCAGGGCAACCAGCGAGCGCAACCGCGGTCCGTGGTCCACGGCGAACGCAAGCGCGGTCATGCCGCCCATGGAGTACCCGAGCAGATGGAACGTCTGGAGTCCCTGGGCGTCCGCGAACGCGACGACATCGGCGACGAGATCGGCCGTGCTGAACCCGTCGCCCGGGTCCCAGCGCGTGCCGGCGTGACCTCGCGCGTCGGGCGCGTACGCTCGGAACGTGGTCGCGAGCACCGGCAGCAGGCCGAAGAAGTGGCTGCGCCCGCTGCCGGTCGCGCCGTGGAGCAGGATGAGCGGCGGGCCCTCTCCAGCCACCTCGTAGGCGACGGTCAGGCCGTTGGCGGAGATGGTCGGCATGATCGGGTAGATGCTACGACCTGACGTCGGTCCAGGCGATCCGCCACCACACTGCTACGATCGAACCCATGACCGACAAGACCGACATGACCCGGACGACGCGCCTCGAGCGTGACTCGATGGGCGAGATGGCCGTGCCCATCGACGCCCTGTATGGCGCCTCCACCCAGCGCGCGGTCCTGAACTTCCCGATCTCCGGCCAGCGTTTCTCCCGGCGCTTCATCCGGGCCCTCGCGCTGATCAAGCTCGCCGCCGCCGAGACCAACGGCGAGCTCGGCCTGCTGGACGCCGAGGTGGCCCATGCGATCGCCGCGGCCGCGGCCTCAGTGGCCGATGGCGACCACGACGACCATTTCCCGATCGATGTCTACCAGACGGGGTCCGGAACCTCCACCAACACGAACATGAATGAGGTCGTGGCGCGCCTGGCCAGCGGCCGGCTGGACGGGCGGACCGTCCATCCCAACGACGACGTCAATCGCTGCCAGAGCTCCAACGACACGATCCCGACGGCGCTCCAGCTGGCCGCCGCGATGGCCATCGAAGAAGCCCTGATCCCGGCGCTCGTGGAGCTCCAACGGACGCTCGCGGGCAAGGCCGACGAGTTCTGGCCAGTGGTCAAGACCGGTCGCACTCACCTCCAGGACGCGACCCCGATCCGCCTCGGCCAGGAGTTCCGCGGCTACGCCGGCCAGGTGGAGGAGGCCGTCCGGCGAGCGCAGGCGGCCCGTGACGAGCTGCTGACCGTGCCCCTCGGCGGGACGGCCGTGGGAACCGGCATCAATGCCCATCCCGAGTACGCAGCGCGCGCCTGCGCCCGGCTGACCGAGCTGCTGACCCTGCCCGTGCGCGAGGCGCCCAACCACTTCCACGCCCAGGCCACGCTCGATGTGGCCATCGCGGCCCACGGCGGCATCCGGGCGATCGCCCTCGGCCTGTGGAAGATCGGCTCGGACATCCGGCTGCTGGGCATGGGCCCGCGGGCCGGCATCGCCGAGCTCGCACTGCCCGAGACGCAGCCAGGCTCCTCGATCATGCCGGGCAAGGTGAACCCGGTGATCATCGAGTCGCTGACCATGGTCGTCGCGCGCGTCGTCGGCAACGACGCCACGGTCGCCTTCGGCCAGACCGGCTCGTTCCTGGAACTGAACGTCATGCTGCCGGTCACCGCGGTCGCGCTCCTGGAGTCGATCGAACTCCTCGCGGCCGCGACCGCGAACCTCAGCCGCCGATGCATCGATGGGCTCGTCGCCACCGACCGCGGACCGGCGCTCGTCGAGCAGGGCCTGATGCTGGCCACGGCCCTCGCCCCGGTCATCGGCTACGACGATGCGGCCAAGCTCGCGAAGGCGGCGCTCGCGTCGGGGCGCACGATCCGGGAACTCGCCCTGGAGCGCGGGATACCGGCCGACGACCTCGATCGCCTCCTGGATCCCGCTTCGATGACCGAGCCCGGGCTCGGCGGCGGCCCGCCCGGCGGCCCGGCTGGCGGCTGAACCGTTCCTTCGGAGCGTCCGCTCAGGCTTCGTCGATCGGCCGGATCGTGGGCGATGGCAGCCCACGCCACGCGACGGTGACCCCGACGACGATCCAGGCGACGCCCGACGGGATCCCGAGGGCGAGCATGCCGACGTCCTGTCCGCCGCCCCCGCTGAAGATCACCATCACCGACACGCTGACCAGTGATGTCGTCGCCCAGAACACGGCCACCAGGACAGGCAGTGAGCGTCCGGCCATCGTGGCCGCGAGGACTGCCGATGCGATCAGGGCGATCGCGAAGGTCCAGCCGCCACCGAATGCGGTCGCCGCAAACGACACGACCGCCACGGACGCCGCGATCGCGCCCAGGGGTCGGAGTGTCGCCTGGGCGGCGAGCGGCAGGAAGATGTGCGTAGCAGCGAGGGCAAGGCCCATGATCGCCGCGAGGACGACCATGAGCGTCTGACTCTGCGGCTGGCCCGCACCCCAGCCGCGAAACTCCTGGAGCACGAGACCAAGCCAGACCAGCCACGCCGCACCCGCGACGATGGAACACGCGGCGGCCAGGCGAGCCGGCTGCATGGTCGGCCGGGGCGACTCGGGCGATCCGGGAAGTTCCTGGTGGAGCCTCGCATCCAGGGCGCCGCGGACGATGTCCAGGCGATCTCGAGGCGACGGCGGGCGCGACTCGAGCACGTCCAGGAACTCGGACTCGTAGCGATCTCGCCAGGTCCGGGGATAGAGCCGAACGAGGGCACTCATGACGATGTCTCCCCAAGGCGATCCAGGCCGGTCCTGGTGAACCCGTGCAATCGCTCGAGCTGGGCTCGGACGGTCGCTTCGCCGAGACCACTGAGTCGGTACGGCCGGCGCCGATCGACAGGCTCCAGGGCCTCGATCAGGCCCCGCTTCTCCAGCCTTGCGAGGGCGCCGTACAGAGTGCCCGGGCCCATCGGTGAGCCGGTGATGGCCTCGACGTCGGTCATGATCGCGTAGCCGTGCTTCGGTCCACCGCTCAGGGACACGAGGATGTAGAGCGACGGTTCCGCGAACCGTCCCAGATCCGACACTTCATCAGGCATGTGCGCGCTCCCTAGTTCGCCACGACGATGCCGCAGGCGACCCGCGGCCCGCTGTTCCCGGTCGCGCTGGTCGACTCCTGATCATCCTCGAGCGCGTGGATGATGAGCGCGGACCCATCGGCATCGAACAGTGACAGCGTCCCCGGCGACAGGGTCGCCCGGTCCGAGACGACGTCGAGATGGCCGCGGCCCGCCTCGTTCACGACGAGATTGGGCAGATCGCCAGCGTGGGCGCCGGCCGGATCATCGAGACCGTGCAGGGCTCCGCCCGGGTTGTGATGCGTGCCCGCCGTGCCGAACGACGGGCCGATGCACTCCGCCTTCGCGTGGAGGTGGATGCCGTGGAGCCCGGGCGTGAGGCCGGCCACCTTGACGTTGACGTGCAGTCGCCCGGCGCCGTCCTCCGTGAACCGGGCCCAGCCGACTGTCTGTCCGGCCGCATCGATGATGCTCGCACCGGCGTGCCGAGCAGGGCCGGCCGCCACGACGCTGGCCGCCATCATGCCCAGGATGATCCCGGCGAGCAGGGGACCGACGATCCGCCGTCGGCGGGTGCGGGTCTGGGTTGGCATCGTTCGGCCCTCATGTAGCGTACGGTGATATACCGCTGTGCGATATATACGCCCGCCCGGACTCCGTGTCAAGGGGCGACTCGGCGCAGGGGCGACTCGGCGCGTTGCCCCGGGCATGCGCGTGCCTGTGCGCCCGGTACAATCGCCAGCGATGACCGATACGCACCTCTGGGATCGCGCCGCCGCACCGGCCGTCGTCGATGGGCGCCGACGGCCTGCCGTCGCCGCCCTGTCGGCGGGTGTCCCGGACCTCGTTGCGCTATTCGAATTCATGCGCGATGCCGAGTCGCGCTTCGCCACGCTGCGGATGCGCATCGAGGAGCACCGTCGGACGGCTCGCGGCGACGATCGGTCGCGTACCGAGGTCCTGCTCCGCCACCCTGGCGACGCGAAGGTCCTGACCAGCGACCTGCGCCAGCCGATCGGCGGCACCTACGAGATCTGGATCTCTGACGGCGAGCTCGTGCGGACCTACGCCTCGGCCCATCACCTGGGCACCCAGCGTCCCGTGCGCAACCGGCCGCGCGGCCTGGACGATCGCGACCTCCCGGGTGCCTCGCGGGTCTACGAACCGGTGACTGCACTGCCCTTCGAGACCTTCGCCGACACCTTCGTCCACCCCGCCGGCCTCTGCCAGAACGTGCTCGCGACCGGACGGACGTTCGTGGCCGGGACCGACGTGGTCCACGGCCGCGAGGCCATCCTCATCGAATGCGACCATCCGCGCAGCACGCAGCTTGCCGGCGATCGACCCGACTTCCACATCTCGCTCGCGGTGGACCGCGAACTCGGCGTCATCCTGCGCCTGACCGAGACGATCGCCTCCGAAGTCACCCGCCAGGCCGACGCGGTCGAGGTCGCACCTGATGCCGCCCTGCCGCCGTCCGCCTTCGAATTCGTGTTCCCGACCGGGACCACGATGCTGTACTGAGCACCGCGCCAGACCCTACCGGCGCCCGCAGGCGACGCGTATAGTCCCGTGATCGCGCTCCGAGCAGGCATGCGAAAGGAGGCCGGCACCGAACGCGCCCCGCGGCGCTGCGGCACGACGCCGCTCGCGCACGCTGCACCCATCCCCGCGTCCCACGGTCCGGCTGAGAGGGACGGCCAGGCCACCCGGGGATCGCGGTCATCTGACCGCGACCCCGTCGAGTGAGGGAGGATCCGAATGACTCAGGCCCGTTCCCGTGAGGACGTGATCAAGCAGGACATCGCGGACCTGCACAAGCTCGGCTATGCGCAGGAGCTGTACCGCTCGATGGGCGGGTTCAGCAACTTCGCGATCAGCTTCAGCATCATCTCGATCCTGACCGGCGCGGTCATCCTGTACAACTACGGCCTCGCCCTTGGCGGCCCGGCGGCGGTCGGGATCGGTTGGCCGCTGGTCACCGTGTTCACGCTGCTGATCGCCGCGTCGATGGCCGAACTCGCCTCGGCCTACCCCACGGCGGGCGGGCTCTACTACTGGGCCAGCCGCTTGAAGAACAAGGACTTCGGCTGGTGGACGGCCTGGCTCAACCTCGGCGGCCAGATCTCCATCGTCGCCGGCATCAACTATTCCGCCGCCTACTACCTCGGCATCACGCTCCTGAAGCCCGTCTTCGGGATCGATCCGAATGGGGAGTTTCTGGGCCTGCTCAATGCCATCTGGATCACCGGCGTCCTGATCCTCATCGAGATCGCCTTCAACGTCGCCGGCACCCGGATCGTCTCGTTCATGAACGATCTGTCGGTGTGGTGGCACATCGGGTTCGTCGCCGCGATCGCGATCCTGCTGTTCGCGCTCGGCTCCCAGCCGACCCACGGCATCGACTTCCTCTTCCAGATCGCACCAGCCGGGACCACGGCCGACGGCCTATCGCTCGCGACACTGCTGCCCTTCGGGGTCGCCGGAGCATTCGCGCTGAGCCTCCTCCAGTCGCAATGGACCTATACCGGCTATGACGCTTCGGCGCACGTGGCCGAGGAGACCGTCCAGGCCCGGACCGCGTCCGCGTGGGGCGTGTTCCTGTCCGTGGCCGTATCGGCGGTCGCGGGCTACATCTTGCTGGTCGCGCTGACCCTGAAGATGACCAGCCCTGCCGACGTCCTGGCGAACAGCCCGGGCGGATACGGCGTCGCCTACATCCTGGGCGTGAACCTAGGGTCGGCGGTCACCTCGCTCGGCGGACTGCTGGCCATCGGCGTGGCCGTCGCCATGACCTTCTGCGGCTTCTCGTCCATCGCGTCGGCCGGTCGCATGCTGTTCGCCTTCAGCCGGGACGATGGAGTCCCGGGCAGTGGCTGGCTCAAGAAGGTCAGCACGCGCTATCGGACACCGGCCAACTCGGTCATCGCGATCTCCGTTGCAAGCTGGCTGCTGATCGCCCTGATCTACGTCCTCACGAAGGCACTCGGCGGCGATCCGTTCTTCCTGATCGCCGGCGTGACCGGGGTCAGCACCGTCCTCCTCTACTGGGCCTACGGGCTGTGTATCGCGCTCGGACTCTGGGGCGACCAGAGCTGGCGCGAGGAGCGGACCTGGAGCCTTGGGCGCTGGAGTCGTCCGGTCGCGATGATCGCGGTCGTCTGGATCCTGATCATCACCCCGCTGTTCCTGTTCCCATTCCTGCTCAACCCAGCGGCCCTTGCCACGGTAGCCGCGTTCATCCTCCTGCTCACGATCTACTACTTCCTGTGGGCTCGAACCCGGTTTGCCGGGCCGCATCGCCAGGGCAGTGAAGCGCAGCTTTCGGAGATCGAGCGCGAGTTCGACTCAGCGGCCGCGCGGCTCGGCTGAGTCGGCGACCGTCCCGGTACGTTGGGGGTCGGTCGACTCCGTCGGCCGACCCACATCATTCCCGCCACACACACGGACGAGGACACGATGAGCGATCACGACACCGGTCACGCCACCAAGCACCCCCGCCTCGCCGAGCTGGAGGCGATGGTCCGCGACGGCCGGATCGATACGATCGTGGTCGCCTTCACGGACATGCAGGGCCGACTCATGGGCAAACGCGTCCAGGGCCAGGCATTCCTGGATGGCGTGATCAGCCACGGCGCGCACTTCTGTACGTACCTGCTGGGTACGGACATGGAGATGAACACGCCCGAGGGCTTCAAGCTCATGAACTGGGAGACCGGCTATGGCGACTGGATCGCCGAGCCGATCTGGGATCAGCTCCGGATCCTGCCCTGGCTGCCTGGCACGGCCATGGTCCTCGCCGACGTTGTCGACGAGGAGACGGGCGACGAGATCCCGGTCTCGCCTCGAACGATCCTCAAGCGCCAGGTCGCTCGGGCCGCGGACATGGGCCTTGCCGTCAAGGCCGGCTCCGAGTTCGAGTTCTACGTGCTCAAGGATTCGTGGGAGTCGCTGGCCGAACAGGGCTGGCCGGTGCCGAAGACCTTCGGCTACTACAACGAGGACTACCACCTGCTCCAGGCGACCAAGGCGG
>JANOTJ010000119.1:0-3249 GCA_031416295.1 Chloroflexota bacterium | reverse complement strand
GCGCCGTACTCCAGGACCGCCCGGCTGTCAGGCGGGCCGCAGAAGCCGAGTTCGTTGGGCGGGTAGGCATAGCGGGCGAACAGGCTGGCGCCGGCGATCGGACCCTCGGCTGCGAAGGTCCCCGTCGCGGCCGTCGCCGCGGGACCATCCCCGAGCATCGAGATCGGCTCCGTGGCGGGCACCCCCGTGAGCGACGGCGTCGCTCCGGTCGCCTGCGCCGCGCGGAGTTGATCGAAATTCATCCCTTAGCCTCCTCGAGTGGTCGGATGGACTCCTCGCCCCGGAAGAAGCCCAGGGCGTCCATCGCCTCGGCCTCGGTCATCTTCTCCAGCGCGAATCCCAGGTGGATGACGATCCAGTCCCCGACGCCCGGCGGGTCATCGGCCAGCAGTCCCAGGTGGATGTCGCGGACGACACCCTGCACGTCCACCCGCGCGAGATCGGGACGGTCCGCGGGGACGTCCACGATACGCCCTGGGATCCCGAGGCACATCCTCAGCGACCCACGGCGAGGTCGACCGACGGCGCACTCACCGACGCTTCCAGGGCAGCCATCGCCTCGCCGAATGGATCGTTCTCCGCGTAGCTCAGGGTTTCGCGTACCTGCGCATACGTCAGGCGCTCGATCGCGAAGCCGAGGTGCAGTGCCAGCCACTCACCGACGGCCGGCGGATCGCCACCAAGCATCCCGAGATGGACCGTCTTGAGCACGCCGCCGACATCGACGCGAGCGAGCCCCGGGCGAGCGGCGTCGATCTCGACGATGCGACCCGGCAATTCGATGCACATGGTCAGCCCGCCACGGAGGAGCTCAGGATTCCCGACGGCGATGCCAGGCTCGCGGCGAGGTCGTGGACACGCTGGGCGGCGATCGGCACGGCGGCGGCGACCGCCGGACTCAGGTACTCATCCATGGAATCGATGTCCGCCGGCTGGCAACCCACCAGTCGGATGATCGACGGCAGGGCCCCCAGCGACTTGGCCATCAGGAAGATCCGGTGGGGCTCGGCCAGGTGCAGGTTCTGGAACAGCGTGCGCCACTCCTCGCGGTCCATGGCGTCCGGGGACGGGACGTCCGGTTCCAGGACCCACACCGTCCCTGGTGCCTCGCCGCGATCCACCGCATCGACGACGATGATGGCGTCGTAGCCATCCATCAGGCGCTGCACGACGGACATCCCCCCGATCCCGGTCTCGATCAGGTCGACTCCGTCCGGCAATGCGGTCGACTCAAGGAGTCTGGCCACCGCGACGCCGAACCCGTCGTCGTGGCGAAGGACGTTGCCGACGCACGAGATGAGGACGCGAGCTGTCAAGCGGCCGCCCTCGCGAGGACGCCGATGCGTACCTCGCCGTCGGCCACCGAGATCGGCACGACCGCGAGACCCGGCCCTTCGCCCGCAACGCGTCGGCCGCCCCGCAGATCGAACCGGCAGTCGTGCCATGGGCAGATCAGGACGGCATCCTCGACGCGTGCCGCCGCCAGACCCAGCGGGCTGCCCGGGCAGATATCGCGGTATGCGTAGTGCTCCCCACCGACGTTCGCAACCAGGACCGCGACACCTTCCACCGTCACGGAGCGGAGGCCGCCCGGCGCCACGGCCATCGCATCGAAGACCGGGTGCCAGGTGAGCCGTGGCGCGACCGGCCGCAGGCTCTCGATCGGGATGAACCCGGCCGGTAGACCTGGCTGGTCGGCGTGACCCCCTCCATGGTCGTGCGCTGCCGGGGCCTCCACGACCTCCATCCGTACGAACCCTGGGAGACCGTCTCGGAGCGCCCCCTCGACGACATGACGAAGGGTCGCGGTGGAACCCTGGCAGCTGGAGCAGGCACCTGTCAGCTGCACGCGGATCACCCCTGCCTCGGCCTCCACGACCGAGAGTCGCCCGCCATGAGACTCGATGTAGGGGCTCACCGATGCGAGCACGGCTTCAGCCCGCTGCTGCTCACCGCCCTCGCCAAGGTCATAGATGTCGTACAGGAGCTTGATCTCCGGGTCGTCCAGCGCTCGTGCCTGCAGGCCGGCCGCCTTCAGGAGCTCGTCCACGCGTCGGAGCCCGGCTCGATGGATCAGGTCGATCGAGCGCAGCAGGTCGAAGACCCTGGCCTGCAGGTCCTCATCGGTCTCGGCCTCGAAGCCCGCGACAAGGTCCGCGATGCGGTCGACCGCGTCGTCGATGCCGGGTGGCAGCGGCTCAGGCTCCACGGGCGAGCTCCGTCCGACCCGGACATGGATCCGCTGCGCGCTTGGGGTCCTGGCACCAGCAACCTGGTCCACACTCACCGTGCCCGGAGCGCGTCAGGCCCTCGAACTCGTCACGAAAACTGCGGCCGCCTTCATGCGCTCCCTGCTCGGTGAGGGCGTAGCGCGCCAGTCGGCCAGGCGACACCTCCACGAAGCCATCGACCACGAGCAGATCGAGGTGTCGATGCACGGTCGCCGGCGCGGTCGCGAGGAACATGGCGAGCTCGAGCGGGTCGACATCGGAGGCGAGGCCCTCGCCGCGCATCCAGTACATGGCCTGGAGGATCTCGGCTCGCCAGTACAGCGCGTCAAGCGCCTCGGCACCGCGACTCTGGGATGTCATGCCGCCACCTGGGCGATCTGCTCTCTGACCATGCGCTCCACGTCGTCAAGCGCCGAGCCTACCGGTGGGCTCAGGTCCGGTCCCCAATCCTCGTCCCGCGGCTCCACTTCCACGATGCGCGTGTCCAGAGGCAGCGCACCGAAGTGGTCGAGGACGGTCAGCAGGGTATCAAGGCCGATGATCCCGACGAGTGCTTCGGACACGCGCTCCTGGATCTCGTCGGTCGTCCGGACGGTGTGCTCCCATCGATAGGATCGGATCGCGCCCGCTGGACCTCCCCTCCGAACCCCGGAGATCAGGATGGCAGCATCGTACGGCGGCCGGCTCTGGAGGACATGGACTTCGTGGATGGCGCCCGCACTCAAGTCCTCGACATCGACGCCCGATCGCCAGGCTGTGCGTCGGAGGCGTTCGACGAGGAGCGGCCCGATAGAGAGGTCGCGCAGGTTCGTGTACCCGACACCCCCAACCAGGACTCGCGGGCGGTCCTGCTCTTCGCGGACCGCCCCCTCACTCATCAAGCTCACAGGCACAGGTCGTGACCTCCTGCACGATCGTCCGGTCACCAGCATAGACGTGGGTCGTACACGGCATGCACGGATCGAAGCTCCGGATCGTGCGCAGGATATCGATGGCCTTGAAGTCGTCCGGCGTGTCG
>JANOTJ010000118.1:0-2576 GCA_031416295.1 Chloroflexota bacterium | reverse complement strand
TGGAGCATGGCCGAGCGGGGATGGGCGCGTCGTCCCGGGCGGCTGGCGTGGTCCGTGCCCAGGGCGGCACGCCCGCCACGGTCGCCCTGGGCCGCTGGTCGATCGACTTCTACCGCGGCCAGCAGGCCGCGTACGGGACGGACTCCGGGTTCCGCGAGCTCGGCTACCTGATCCTGGCGGTCACCGAGGACGACGAGCGGACCGGCCGCGAACGGGTCGCGATGCAGCAGGACCTGGGCCTGGACGTGCGCTGGCTGGATCCCGCCGAGGCCACGCGGGTGAGCCGGACGCTCGCCCCGGACGGCCATCGCGGCGGTAGCTTCCGCGAGGGCGACGGCCACATCGACCCGCCGCGCAACGTCCGCGCCTATTTGCTGGCGATGGCCGCCGCGGGCGTCGAGCTGCGCGAGGGCGTGGCCTTCACCGGCCTGCGCCTGGATGCCAGCGGACGGGTCACTGGCGTCGACACGAGTGCCGGGCCCATCGCCACCGGCCGTGTGCTGCTGACCGGCGGCCCTTCCCTGCGAGCGGTGGGGGAGCGGGCAGGCCTGCGGGTCCCCGTCGGAGCGGCGCGCCACACGGTGGTCGTGCTGGAGCCGGACGACGCCTTCCTGCCACCGCACCCGATGGTCTTCGACCTGGGCGCTGGGCTGTACTGGCGGCCGGAGGAGGACGGCCTGCTGTTCGGCTGGAGCGACCCGGACGACGAGCCCGGTATCGCCCGCGCGGTCGACTGGGCGGCGTACGAGCGCTACCGCGAGCGCCTGGCCGGGTTCGTGCCGCGGGTCCGGGACCTGGGCCTGCGCCGAATCTGGGCCGCCACCATCGACTACACGCCCGACCACACGCCGATCATCGGGCCGGCCATCACCCCCGACGGCCGGCTCCTGGACGGGGTGACCGTGGCCGCCGCGGCCGGTCACGGGATGATGTGGGGACCCGGCATCTCGAGAGCCGCGACAGACCTGGTCCTGCGCGGTTCGACGGACGTGCTGGACGTCACGGACCTCGGCCTGGACCGATTCGACGCGGCGGGACGGAGCCGGCTGGCGACCGACCCCGTCACGCTGCCCTATCCGGTCGGGACGGACTGACCGCCTAGCAGCAGCCCGTGCCGCTGCAGCACCCGCCGCCGGCGTCGGGCGCCATCGACAGGCTCGTCGGTCGGGGCAGGTCGACGGCGCTGATGTGCTCGGCGGACCAGCCGGCAGGCTTGGTCGCCCGGATGATCGCCCCGTGCATCCCGTCGGCCACGCGATGCGTGGCGGTCACCTCGATGCCCGTCAGGCCCACGGCACGCAGGCCGGCGCGGTACTCCTCGAAGCTCAGGGCGCCGGCGATGCAGCCGGTGTACGAGCCGCGCTCCGCGCGCTCGTCGAGAGTCAGTCCGTCGTCGGCGACGACGTCGCTGATGCCCAGGCGGCCACCCGGCCGCAGGACGCGGGCGACTTCGGCCAGCACGGCCGCCTTGTCGGTCGACAGGTTGACGACGCAGTTGCTGATGACCACGTCGACCGAGTCGTCGGGCAGCGGGATGGCCTCGATCCGGCCCTGCACGAACTCGACGTTCGTAGCGCCCGTTTCGGCCGCGTTCCGGCGCGCGAGCTCGAGCATCTCGTCGGTCATGTCCAGGCCGTAGGCGAAGCCCGTCGGGCCCACCCGCTGGGCGGACAGCAGGACGTCGATGCCGCCGCCGGACCCGAGGTCCAGCACGGTCTCGCCCGGCTTGAGCTCGGCGACGGCGGTCGGATTCCCGCAGCCGAGGCTGGCCAGGACGGCGGCCTCCGGCAGGCCGTCGCGGGTCGCCTGGTCGTACAGGATCTTGCCGAAGACGGGCGGGTTGTCGGCATCGCAGCACGTGGCCGCCGCGTCGGACGGGTTCGGCGAGGCGTCCAGGACGGCCCGTGCCGCCTCAGCGTAGCGGGCGCGGACGACGTCGGTGATGGCGTCGGGGGACAGGTCGGCCGCGAGCTCAGGGGTGGTCATATCGGTCACGCTGCGCAGCAGTCGGGCGTGGTGATCGGGGCGGCCATGGTCGCCGCAGCAAGGCCAAGGGCGCTCATCGCGCGGGCGCGGATCGGGGCGATGGCGCTGCGCAGGCCCGCGGCTGTATGCGCGTCACGGCGCGCGGCGCGCAGGGTCCGCGCGTTCGCCCGGTCCAGGCGTTCCTGGGCGGTCTCGAAGCGGTTGCCGCCGGCCATCATCCAGGCGATGGATCGGTCTTCGAACATGGGTGGTTCCTCCGCCGGTCGGGATATCGATGTGCGTCGATATTGGACCGTATATCGATACTTGTCAATATCGAAGTGCGTCGATATCATGCGGACATCATGGCTCGATCGAAGACCACCACCCTCGACCCCGACGTCCGCCTCCTGTCGGCCCTCGCCGACCCGACCCGCCTGGCCATCGTCCGCCAGCTGGCGTCGGACACGGAGACGTGCGCCTGCGACTTCACCACTTGTTGCGACGTCGGGCAGCCGACCGTCTCCCATCACCTGCGCGTGCTGCGTGACGCGGGTGTGGTCACGGCCGAGCGGCGCGGCACGTGGGTCTTCTATCGCCTCGCGCCGGAC
>JANOTJ010000117.1:0-6487 GCA_031416295.1 Chloroflexota bacterium | reverse complement strand
GGGTCCGTGACCGACGTCGCGCCGGGGTCGGCGAAAGGCATGGCCCGCGGAGTCTAGCCCAGATCCTGCCGGCCCGGCCGCTGCCCGTTGTCCGTTGCGTGCCGCCGTCGGCCGCTGCCCGTTGTCCGTTGCGTGCCGCGATGAGGGCCGCCGCTCCTCATTCCCGAGGCCACTGAACGTTCCTTCCCTACCAGCACCACCAGTGCTACTACGGGGTGGCTGGACGTCCCAACAGACCTGGGCCACCCGAATCCAGGGGCTTCCACGCACGATCTGTCTGGTGCGTACGCCCGCCGACACGCGGATCAGCGGGTACCAGCACTGTGGCTGCTACAAGGGAAGAATCAGGGTCCGCGCGGGTCGCGACGAGGGTCCGCGCGGGTCGCGGCGAGGCCTGCGACGCTCTCCCCTCGGTCCCGACGTTCCCCCTGGGTCCGCGGGATCCGACCGCGCTCCCCGGGATCCGACCGCGCTCCCCGGCTCGGAAGCGGTCAGCCCTTGCCGCTGCGTGCCGCAGCTGCGGCCGAGACCACCTTGGCGGGCACCGCAACACCGTCAGCGACCGCCCGAGTTGACGCCGCCCGGGCCGCCCCCGCCCGGGCCGCCCCCGCCCGCGATGCCGCGGCCCGAGGCTCGACGGAGCCGCCACTCGGGATCACCCGCTTTACAAAATCGGTGGCCCGGATGTCGGCCGCGATCCGGACGTTCCGGCCGATCCGGGCGCCGCGCGGCACGACCGCGCGCTTGCCCACGACCGTGATCCCGGTGTTCAGGCGACCCGGCTCCTGCTTGTTCGGCTTGTCCGGGAACGGGCCCTCGCCGATGATCGCGCCCTGCCCGACCACGACCTCCTTGTCCAGGATCGAGCGGTCCACGACCGCGCCCGAGCGGATGATCGAGTCGAACATGACGATCGAGTCGCGCACCACGGCACCGACATCGACACGCACGCCCGGCGACAGCACCGAGTTCACGACCGTGCCGTTGATGACGCAGCCGTGGCTGATGAGCGAGCGGTGGACCTGGGCCGTTGGCCCGACCTTGGCCGGGGCACGTTCCTCCGACTTGGTGTGGATGACCCAATCCTTGTCGTACAGGTCGAGGTCAGGATCGTCCTCGAGGAGGGCCATGTTGGTCTCCCAGAACGACTGGATCGTTCCGACGTCCTGCCAGTACCCGCTGTAGCGGTAGCCAAAGACCCGGGCGTTCGCCTCGAGCATCGCCGGGATGACGTGCGATCCGAAGTCGGCGCGATCGTCGGTGAGGTAGCGGCGGAGCGCCTTTTTGGAAAAGACATAGACGCCCATCGAGGCAAGGTCGCTCTTGGGCTGCTTGGGCTTCTCCTGCCACTCCGTGACCCGATCCTGATCGTCCAGGGCGAGGATGCCCATTCGCGATGCCTCGGCGAGAGGCACCCGGCGGACCGCGATGGTCACGTCGGCGCGGCGCCGTCGATGGGCGGCCACGAACGGCTGGTAGTCCATCTTGTAGATGTGGTCGCCGGCAAGCAGCACGATCGTGTCCGCGTCCGAATGCTCGATGACGTTCATGTTGCGCAGGACCGCATCGGCGGTCCCGCGGTACCACTCCGCCACGCGGCCGCGCGCGATGTAGGGCTGGAGCAGCTTGACCCCACCGTGGTTGCGGTCCAGGTCCCAGGGCCGCCCAAGGCCGATGTGGTCGTTCAGGGAACGCGGGTTGTACTGGGTCAGGACGACGACGTCGTCGATATCGGAGTTGACGCAGTTGGACAGCGTGAAATCGATGATCCGGTACTTGCCGCCGAACGGGACTGCGGGCTTCGCGCGCTCCTGCGAGAGGATGGAAAGCCGCTCCCCCTCGCCGCCGGCGAGGATGACCGCCATGGTCCGCTTCACGGTCCGATGCGCCTCCGACGATTGTGGGTTCCGCTGCTCGATGCTAGCACGCAGTACCTCTCGGGAGATGACCGCGACGTTTCGGTGATGTGAACGTTGCGTGCAACGAGCCGGCGGGAACAAGCTCGGCCGGGCCCCACCGCGCTCGCGACTTACAGGAAGAGCCGCGGGTTCACGAACGCCCCGTTGAGCTCGACGCCCCAGTGGAGATGCGCGCCAGTCGAGCGGCCGGTGCTGCCCTCGTAGCCGATGATCGTGCCCTTCTTGACCGCCTGGCCGACCTCGACCGGGCGCTTGGGCTGCATGTGCGCATACCATGTGCGCAGGCCCTCGGAGTGAGCGACGACCACGATCCAGGCCGGGTCCGAGCCATCGGCCCAGTTCCAGCCGATGTACACGACCGTGCCCGCGCCGACCGCCTTGACCGGGGTGCCGGAGGGGGCGACGAGATCCATGCCATTGTGGAAGTTGGCGCAGCCATTGCCCGGTGCGTACCACTCGAACGAACTGCAGCCGTACTCGCCGCTGATGTTGAATGAATCCATCGGCCAGCGGAAGGTCCCGTTGAACTCGGACGGGATGTTGCCCTGCTTGACCTGGGCGGCGATCAGGTCGTCGATCTTGCGCGCCAGCGCGGCCTGCTTGGCGGCGGCCTGCTTGATGATCCGGGCCGCATTGGCCTTGTTGCGCTGCAGTGACGCGTACTGGGCCTTCTGCTCGGCGAGCGCCTTGGCGACCTGCCTCTCGAGCTTCTTCAACTGCTCCTGGGTGGCCTTGAGCTCGGCCAGGCTGCGATCGAGCTCACGCTTCTGGGCCGCGGTCTCGCGGCGCAGTTCGTTGGTCCGATCGCGCGCGAGGGCGACCGTCTCGCGGAGCGCGGCGAGCGTCTCCGAATCGCGCGAGATCTGGCCGGCAAGGGCCTTGTCCTGCTCCCCGACATCGATGTAGTAGCTCATCTCGGCGAGCAGGTCGGTGAACGTCCCGCCGGAGATGAACGTCTCGAGCGGCGAGGAGCGGTCCGTGTCGTACGCGTCGCGCAGCCGACCGGCGAGCAACGCCCGGCGCTCGGCCAGGTCGCGCCGCTTGGCCTGTTCCTGGGCCTCGACCACGCGCAGGTTGGCGTCCATCACCTGGAGCTGGACCACGAGCTCCTGATAGGCCGCGCGCACCTTCGCGATGCGCGACTGCATGGTCGTGATCTTCTTGCGCACGGCGTCCAGGTCGGCGCCGACCGCGCTCAGCTGCTTGCGCGTCTCCGTGATCTCGGATGACAGGGCCGACTGCAGGGAGTTGAGGGCGGCGACCCGCTCCTTCTGATCCGCGACGTCCTTCTTGAGCTGCTCCTGGCGCGCCTTGGCATCGGCCAGCTCATCGGCCCTCGCGACGGGCACGCCCGACGGGTTGCCAACCATCGCGAACACGAGGACGACCAACATCGTCAGGACCGGCAGGCGGCGGCGAATCGCGGCGCGGACCGAGGGGCGCCGTCGACTCGCCCATCCGGGCGCGAACGCGGCAGCGGGCTCGCGCTGGTCCTCCCGACCAGGGCGGCGGCGCATCAGCAGGGCGACGACATCGTGCGAGCAAACTCCGTTGGTTCGAGCGGCGCCCCTGGCTCGGGCTCCGCGCGTGACGGTTTACGCCCGCCGGTGGGTCACCGTCCCTCGACGGGCACTGCCGCAGGACGACACCTCAGGAACCGGCTTCCGGGGCATGGTACTCCGCAAGTCTACCCGTGCCCAGCCATGGCGCCGGGTGGCCCGAAGGTCCCGCCCTGGGCAGGACCGTGAACGGGTGTCCCTGCCTCGGTCGCCGGGTGCCCGCGCGTCGGGCGCCCGATCAGGCGCGGATGAGCACCGCCCAGAGTGCACCGACGATCAGGAACGGCCCGAACGGCACGTACGAACGGCGCGAGATGCGCCGGGCCGCGAGCAGGGCGAGCAGCACGACCCCGGCCAGGATCAGGCCGAACAGCACGCCACCGAGCGAACGCTCGCCGCCGACCATCAGGCCGACCCCAGCCAACAGCTTGACGTCCCCGATGCCGAACGCACCGGCCCCGAACGGGATCGATGGCAGGTATAGGACGGCCGGGATGGCGATGGCCGCCACGACAGCAAGGACGACGGCCGTGCCGACCAGCGGGTTCGCGCCGCTCACGGCGTACAGCAGGGCCAGCGGGATCACCGGCAGGGTCAGCTCGTTCGGCAGCAGGCGCTGATCGAGATCTGTGGCCAGGCCCACGATGAGGGTCGCGAACCAGGCTCCGAACAGGACCAGGGCCAACGGGTCCGACCCGAACCGGAGCGGCAGCAACCCGAGCGCCACGGCACCGGTGATCCCGCACGCGGCGGTCCGCCAGTCGATCCCGCGGCCCGGCGGATGTTCCTCGTCATGTTCGGGCCAGCGCGTCGCGAAGCGGTCCGCGGCCAGACCGAGCAGGCCGCCCACGACCGCGAGGGCGATCGAAAGGACGACCGAAAGCGGGTCCACGGTCAGGACCACGTCACGACGGTCGCGTCGAGTGTCGGGTCAGCGAGTGCCGGCCCCGGCGAGGGCCAGTTCGACAAGGGTCGCGTGCGACGCTCCGGTCGCGCCCCGGGCGGCCCACGCCGTGGCCTTTCGGAAGTACGCCGTGCCGGCGATGTCCAGGTGGACCCACGGCACGGTCGCGAACTCGCGCAGGAAGAGCGCGCTCTTGATCAACGACCCTTCCGACGACGAGGAGTTCTGGAAGTCGGCGTACCAGCTGTCCATGTCGGCGACGTACTCGTCCACCATCGGGAGCTGCCAGTAGCGTTCGCCCGCCCGGCGACCCGCCGCGGCCACCTCGTCGTAGAAGGGCTGCGGGGTCCCGAAGCCGCCGGTCACGAGGTGGCCCAAAGCCCGCGAGACGGCCCCGGTCAGGGTCGCGACATCGACGAGATGCGTGGCGCCCAGGCGCTCCGCCCAGGTCATGGCGTCGCCCAGGATCAGTCGGCCCTCGGCGTCGGTGTTGGTGATGTCCACGGTCTTGCCATTGAGCGCGGTGACGATGTCGCCGGGCCTCGCGGAGTGCGGGCCGGGCATGTTCTCGACAGCCGGCGCGACCGCAAGCAGCGGCGTCCCGGGAGCGAGGCGCGCCACGGTCTCGATCGCGGCGATGACCGTGCACGCCCCGGTCTTGTCCATCTTCATCTCTTCCATCCGATCGGACGGCTTGATGGAGATGCCTCCCGAGTCGAAGCAGACGCCCTTGCCGATGATGGCCAGGTGGCGATCGAGGCTGTCGCGCTCGCCCTCCCCACCCGAGCGCATGACGATCATCCGCGGCGGGTTGTCGCTGCCCCGACCGATCGCCATGAACATGCCCATGCCGAGCTCGGTCGCCCGCTCTGGCTCGATCACATCGATCCACAGGCCGTTACGCTCGGCGATGGCCCGGGCCTCGTCGGCAAGGACCTCCGGTGATACGTCATTCGCGGCGCGATTGGACAGGTTGCGCGCCGTGTTGGCGCCCTCGCCGATGATCCGTCCGCGCTCGGCCGCGGCCAGGATGGACGCCGCGTCGCCACCCGGGACGACCAGGATGAGCTCATCCAGGGTGGGCGGCGCGGCGATGTCGCCCCAATCGCCACGTGACCCGGACTCGCTCTGACGCTCGTCCGTCCGGTAGATCGACTTGGGGTCGTACGAGCCTTCGATGACACCGCGGGCCACCAGTTCGGCGGCCAGGTCAGCGTCACCATCGAGCCCCTCGGCGGCCGCCAGCGGCGTGAGCCAGACCGCCAGCGAACGAACGATGCGCCCGCCCAGGCGCCGCTCCGCCGAGGCGGCGACGCGGACGACGGTCTCCCGATCGACCGTGGCCGGATCCCCGATGCCGACCGTCAGCAGTCGGCCGGCCGGCAGTTCGCCGCTGGCCGCGAGCGAAGTCGAGAAGCGCTTGCCGCTCAACTCTCGGAAGGCGGCAAGGGCGGACAACTCGCCGCCCGAGCGTCGATCGAGTTCGCCCAGCGGGCCATCGAAGGCCGGCTGCACGGCAACGGGGATGACCAGGACGTCGGCCACGACGTCCCAGGGCTGGTCGGTGACGACACGAAGCTGCACGGTGTGTGGGTCCTCCGGAAATGGACCGTCCGGCGGTGCCCCGGCAACGGACGGTGTCGGTTGATGTGGCGGCCAGTGTAGCCGCGTCGGCATCGCCTCAGCGCGTGGCGGAGGGTGCGGCAGATGGCGCCGCCGGGGCGAGCGTCGGGTCTGCCGGGGCGACCGTCGGCGCCGCCGGGGCGAGCGTCGGGTCCGGCGCGAGCGCATCGGCCAGTCGGCCGCGCGCCTCCTCGATGGCGATGACCGCCCCGTTCATCCCGCCTCGGCCGATGTCGGCCATGATGATCACGAGGCCCCGGGCGTCCGGTGGCAGCCGGTCCCGGGCCGCCTGCTCCGCGGTGACCGCCGCGCGGACCGTCTTCGTGACCTTGCCCGAGGCATCGTCGAGCGCCCGGTACAGGTCGCGCAGCGCGACGTCGTAGGCCTCGTTCCGGTCCAGCCACTGATCGAGCGTGGTGACCTCGACCGTGGCCGACAGCAGGTTGCGCAGTTCGCGCGCCCCGGCGATCGCCATGTCGGCC